>NZ_PGUB01000024.1:0-51393 GCF_002924285.1 Aquimarina sp. I32.4
AAAATATTTCCATCATAAGCACGCCAAATACGCCGCCTGAAAGATTTATAAGAACTAATTACCCTAACGATTAATAAACAATTTATCTGATGCTAAATTATTACCAAAACTGTGCTCTAGAAATGATGTAGGTCAGTATGGTGAAATATTATGTCTTAAATATTGATTCAATAATATTTAACTAATTATTGAACTGTGACAGTTTATTCTTTAATGCCATTCAGCACATTACACTTTATTTCGAGAAAAGCTTCATTACGTGAAAAGAGCTTCATTCGCATAAGTCTTGGCCACAATCCCCACTTTTGACTTTTCATTCTGTTAACCCTTTCCGGTGCCCTGGAAAGGAGTACTTCATTCCCAAGTAAAAAGTGTGAATTAAGTCCGCTTAAAAAGAGAGTTATTCATACAATAGCCACCAAAGATAAACTCGTAAAATACTCTCATCAAAAGACTACGGCATAAAGCCAACGCTTCTCCAACAGCTCATTTATTCCGTTTCCTTTTGAGCTGAGATTTTATCTTCCGTTTGGTTTTAGGTTCATATTGTTTAATCTAAAATCAAGAATTATGTATTTACAAAATTTACAGCAAGATGAGATTTTCGTTTCTTCTGAAATGAAATCATTAAAAAACCTTACGCAGATTGAATCTCGTAGAGGGCTTGAAAATGCCATTATCTCTAATGGTAAAATCGTAAATGTGGTGTCAAATAGCTACGGCCACATACCCAATGAGCTTTTCTTCAGGAAAGCAGAAAAGATGCTCTTAGACGCAGATTTGAATTTTCATAAACGAAGCATCAATAGAAACGATAGGTCATTTATTACAGACTTTATCATTGACGACAAAAATCAATTTACATTAAAGAACAAAGATGACTTGATTCTTCCGATGCTACGCTTCAAGAATTCTTATGATGGCAGTGAAAAGACTTCTGGACATTTTGGGTTTTATAGAAAAGTGTGCTCAAATGGTTTACACGTATCACAAGCAGAGATTGAATTTTCAATAAAGCACAGCAAGAATAATACACATTTAATTATGCCTAGACTAAACGGTTTATTTGATAAATTTCTTGACAACGAGTTCTATACTATTGTGAAGAAGTTTGACCAGATGAAAGATTTTAGGATTATCGATACCGAGGAATTTGTAAAAGCGATTCTGTATAAAACTAAATTATTCAGATATGAATGCAGTGATAAGAATGATAATCCATCAAAGAAGTCCAGAGAGGTTCTAGAAATCTTGAATTACGAAGCATTGCTGCTAAATGAAGAGCCTAATCTTTGGCTTGGATATAATGCTTTCAATTCAGTACTGCACGGTACACTAAAAAAGACATTTTCTCAACAAGAAAGATTGGACAAGAAATTGTTCGATGAGATATATGAAATGGTTTAATTGTCATTTCAAAGGTTACTCCAGTACCTTAAAACTGGAGTTTTTATTTAATCATATCTCATATAGAATAAGTTTAATTGTGCTTAACAATGAGAGAGTTATCTATAACAATATTTGCACTAAGGTAAACTCGCAAAATATTCTCATCAAAAGACTACGGCATAAAGCCACCGCTTCACCAGCCACTCATTTATTCCGTTTCCTTTTGAGCAGAAATGTTGTCTTCCGTTTGGGTTCCGTATAAATATTGTTTAATCAAAATCATTTAATTTATGGAAACAATTACCGAACATTTAAAAGAGGTTGCACTAGTTGAAATTACAACTGGTAAAACCAATCCGAGACGAGTATTTAACGAGCAATCAATCCAGGAGCTTTCAGAAAGTATTAAAGAAAATGGATTACTACAACCGTTGCTTGTAAGACCATCAACTAAAGGATATGAATTAGTTTGTGGAGAACGAAGATTAAAAGCTTGCAAGCTGATTAACGCTGAATCTGTGCCAGTCCAGATTAAGGCTTTAAGTGACCAAGAGGCACTTGAGGCGCAAATCATTGAAAACTTAGAACGAGAAGATGTGCATCCTTTGAGAGAAGCTGAAACATTTAAAATGATGATTGATAATGGTGATTATCTCATTGAAGATATTGCAACTAAAATTGCCAAATCCGAAAAGTTTATCCTGCAAAGGTTGAGCTTAAATAATCTAAATGCACAATGGAAAAAGATGTTTCTGGAAAATGAAATCAATCTTTCAAAAGCTTTCATAATAGCACGCTTAGATAAGAAATATCAAAAAGAAGTTGCACAAAATGCAAGCGATTGGAGTGGTGGAATAAAATCTGCTAAACAATTACAGAGCTACATCGATTCAAACATTACAGCCCTTTTATCAAAAGCGAAATTTAATCCACTTGATGATAAGTTAGTAAAGAAAGCAGGTGCGTGCATTAATTGCCCTAAACGTTCAGGAGCAAACTGTTCTTTGTTTCCTGATGTAGAAGAAGATGACAGGTGCTTTGATAAAGTTTGTTTTGACACTAAAACTGAAAAGCACATTGAGAATGAAATTGACAGTATTATTAACAACGCCGAAGATGTACATTTAATCAAATCTAGTCATCAGAATATGGGTGAAAAATTATCTGAAAAATTTAAGAAATTAGGTGTTAATGTACTTACTCATTATAATGACTTTGATGTTATCCACGGTAAGGACACTCGAAAAAGTAAAATTAGAGGGTTTTGGATTAATGGCTATGACTGCGGGCAATATGCTTCCATTAAGTTGACTAAAAAGCAAGAGGAAAAATCGGTAGACCCGAAAAGCTTGGAAGGTGTTAAAGTTCAAATTGAAAAAATTAATATAAGAGCAAAAAGAGCTTTAGAACTTGACCAAGAGAAAGTGCATAAAAGGATTATTGAAACGATGAGCACTACTGAAGAATTAAGCGTTGTTGGAAAACATAAACATTGCGATGCTACAGAACTTGTATCTAGATTGATATTATGGAATGCATTAGGATGGTCAAAAAAGCAACATTTAAATAAGCCATTGCAGATTGAGAAATACGATGAGGAAGGTGCGAGTGGAATTCTAAAGCGTCTTGCTGAATTGACTAAGAATGAAATGGCAATAATAATTAACAACGTTGGCTTTGATTCTTTTAAATCTTCTTTACCGGCATACAGTGAAGCAATTGCATTAAGAGGTCTCGCAGAAAGTTTTGGTACTATACCTATCACCGATTTTGAAAGAGAACAAAAAGCTGTCTCTGATAAAAGAATTAATCGACAGAAAGAAAGAGTTGTAAAACTCAAAAAATCAGTGAAGTCATAATAATAAAAATAGCCACTAATTATCATTCTTATAAGGTATTTAGTGGCTATTTAAAATTTAAGTTTAAAGCCAATCAGCACATTTCACTTCATTCCGCGAAAAGCTTCATTATGTGAAAAGAGCTTCATTTGTATAAATCTTGGACACAATCCCCACTTTTGACTTTTCATTCCGTTAATCCTTTCCGGTGCCCTGGAAAGGAACATTTCATTCTCAAGTAAAAAGCGTGAATTAAGTCCGCTTAAACAGGAAAATTGCATTTGCACATTGTTCCACGTCCTGTGATTTTATATTTCATAAGGTATTTAGACTCATATCCCAAACCATCACCGTTATACCCTTTTTTTGACAGCAAAATACCAACATTCGGAAGTTGAACGGACTGCATAAATCAGGCTGCGTGCCTTGCTCTTTTTTATAAGTCCTTATCAATTCCAAATATTGAAAATGTATAAGCAACAAAAAAAGGTAACAGTGACGGCTCTATGGGAAGTAAATCTAAAACGAATCTTATGAAATCTTACAAAATCATCAAAAAGGACGCGGAACAAAAGTTAAAAAAACAACAAAAGGAAAACGCTCTGGATATAATAAGTAAATCAATAATTAAAATAAATATTAATCTTTAAATCTTTTATTATGAGTACTCTAAAAAACAAAGTACAGTTAATCGGGAATGTAGGAAATGCACCCGAAATCAAGACGTTAGAAAGCGGTAAAAAAGTCACTAATTTTTCAATGGCTACTAATGAGTCTTACAAGAACTCTGACGGAGAAAAAGTACAGAACACCCAATGGCATAATATTGTGGCTTGGGGTAAGATTGCCGAAATCATAGAGAAGTATGTAGGCAAAGGAAAAGAAGTTGCTATTGAAGGAAAATTAACTTCAAGAAACTATGAAACTGAAGCAGGAGAAAAAAGATATGTTACCGAAGTGGTAGCTAATGAAATTTTGTTGTTAGGAATCAAAGGCGAAGAAAATGCTACTGAATAATTAAAAAAATAAAGAGGGCGTTCCTGTGGAAAGATGCGCCCTCTTTTTCATTTATAACCTTTTAAATAAAATTACAATGAGCAATAAAGTTAATGAAATAAAAATAATTTATCGACAAAAATATGCTATGAAAGAAGCAACCGTGATTAAAGCATCAACAGTTGCCGCAGAGGTATTTATAAAAAATTGGAATCATGACACTATTAATATTAATGAAACCTTTAAGTTAATGTTGTTAAATAATTCAAATAAAGTAAAAGGTATATTTGAATTATCGAAAGGAGGTATAACCGGAACTTTGGTGGATATGCGAATACTTTTTGCAGTAGTAGTCAAAACACTTTCTACTGCTATTATATTAGGACATAACCATCCCAGTGGTAACTTGATGCCAAGTGAATCTGATAAGAAGCTTACCCAAAAGATTAAGAAAGCTGCAGAACTTTTTGATGTCAAATTGTTGGATCATATTATTATTTCACCTTATGGGGATCATTTCAGTTTTGCTGATGAAGGCGTTTTATAGTTAAGAACAACGTTATGGTATATCTTAATTATAATAATCTAGACGACGAAACACAACAGAAATTGTTAACCGATTCCAAAGAAGATGTAGCGCACAAATTTGGAAATGACTTGAAACAATATGCCGAAGAGAATCATTTAAATTATGATACTCTTTTGGAAGAAGAAGCTACAAGAAATCTCTATTCATATCAATATGTTTTCAATATTTAGAAATAGCATTTAACCCTAAAACGACCTTTGATTTTCAGAGGTCTTTTTTTTTGTAGTATTCTCAAATTCGCAATAAAAATTCCATTCTGTTACAGATAGTTTTAAAATTGAATTTTTCCATTCTTAAAACTGGATAGATTCTTTTTAAGCAGTTTAAAAGCCATTACATTTTTGGATGTACTGGTATTTTTTTTGTCCCGATTTATTGGGACGAAAAGGAATAGCAAGAGGGTAACACGCTGTCGCGATGTTTCGATATTCAGTTTTTTCAAAACACCAGTAAAATCAACACCTATCGGCGATTGATTGTTTTGATTTTTGAATTTTCATCGTTGTTTTTTCAGAAAAAATGCGCGCAGCCCAATGAAATCAGTAAATTTTTTCAGAAAAAATGGATAAAGGATATGAAAAAGAACGATTTGAAAAGCTAGGAATTAAAATTTCTGTGGCTATACGATTTAGACAATTTTGTAAAAAAATGTCAAAATCTCAATCTATGACATTACTCTTAATGATAGATTTTTTTGAAGGCAATGGTATCTCACCAGCAGAGTCTATGGGACCACATATGGAGACCTTAGAAAAGAGAATGTCTTTGCTAATTAAGAAAAGAATTAATGGAATGATAGCAATAATGAAAGACATCGAAAAGAATCAAACCAAACCGACTGTGGCAATGATACAGTCTCTTTTTGAAGAAGCTGAACCATCTAAAAAGAAATTGATTTTAGAAAAGGAAATTCCCAAGCAGAAGAACGAAATACGCTTTAGAGAGAAACTAAAAAATGACAACGAATTATAAAAATTTTGAAGAATGTATATCACGATAGCAGCACAGAAATTAGGAGGACAATATTCGCAAAGCGCAATAGATTTTGTGCAGTATCTGGAGAAAGAAAATCAAGGTTTGGAACAGGAAGAAATAGAACATTTTTTTAATCAATATGGAGATGAAATAAGTGCTAAGGAAGTTATAAAAGAGATTGATGGAAATACTGCCAAATTGAAAAAGAAAGAACCAAAATTCTATTCTATAACAGTAAGTCCAAGTAAATATGAATTGAGAAGATTACAAAACAATACCGAAGATTTAAAACAATATACCAGAGTCATAATGAAAGACTATGCAGCTTCTTTTAATCGTGAAATTAATGGCAAGCCTATAACAGTAGATGATATTAAGTACTATGCAAAAATTGAACATCAACGGTTTTTTAAAGGTACAGATAAGCAGGTTCGCGAAAATCAACCCTTTGCTACTAAAATATTAAATATTAAACACGAGGTCCGGAAAATTGAAAGGGGTGAAGTGGAAGGGAATACTGACAGATTAAAACTGAAAATAGCCAGATTAGAGCAACAAGCTCCCCATCAACAAAATGGAAAACGGATCGTACAAGGAATGCAGAAAGAAGGCAATCAAAGTCATATCCATATTATCGTAAGCAGAAAGGATGTATCTAATTCATACAGTCTTTCTCCAGGAAGCAAATACAAAGCATCAGAAGTCGAAATGAATGGTAAAAAAGTAAAACGTGGTTTTGATAGGGATACATTTTTCGAAAATGCTGAAAAGACTTTTGATAAAACGTTTGGTCATACCAGAAACTTTGCAGAAACCTACACGGCAAGAAAAGCATTTATCAAAAATCCAAAGCTGTATTTTTCAATGATTTCAAGATTGCCTACCAATGAAAAAGCAGTAGCATTCAGGATCATTAGGGAATCAGGAATGCCAATGATACCCAGTATACCTGTCAGCAAAGCGCAACTAGCTTTAAAAGTGTTTAATAAGTTACGCAAGGGAGTTGATGTAGCTATTAAATCAAGCTCTATAGGAATTTGATAATATGGAAAATCTAAATGTCACATTCGCTGTTTCTATGTTTTTAGGATTAGCCATTATTTTTTTTGGCGTATACAAGTTGTCTCGATATGGTTTTATTTTTAATATGATTATTATCGCATTAGGCTTTATCTTTTTATACTTCAAGATCAAAGGTATAAATGCACATTTTGATCTGATATTAATTCTTGGCTGTTCATTGCTCCTAATTAATATTGTGCTTTACGTATATCTTGATAAAGAATCAGGAACTACCAAATTGGATGAAAAATATAGTGTTCAATTCATGTTGAAGTATGGAAAGCTCAAAATTCAAAACATCAAAAGAGGAGCATCAATTATAGGAGCTGCAGGGAGTGGGAAAACAGAAAGCGTGGTTTATAATTTCTTGGTACATTTTAGTCAATACTCTTTTTGTGGGATTATTCACGATTATAAGAATTTTGAGATCACTGAAATGGCATATCCATTGTTTGAAAAGAGTGGTGTTGATTTTTGGGTAATTTCCTTTGACAATATATACGACCGGGTGAATCCAATTGCACCAAGATATATGCAGAATGAAGAAAATGTAAATGAAGTGTCCAGGGTACTTATAGAAAATTTATTGGAACAGAAAGAATCGGGAAATGTTGGAACTACCAAATTCTTTACAGATGCTGCTGAAGGTTTGATTGGTGGACTTATCTGGAAGTTGAAAACATCCTATCCTAAATACTGTACATTACCCCATCTCATAGCTATTTATCAATTATTAGACACCAATAGCCTTATTGCTTTTTTGAGCACAAATACTACGTCCAGGGCGATGGCTGATGCATTTATTAGCGGTAAGGATTCTGACCGTCAAACTGCAGGAGTAAAAAGCACCCTTGCTAATGCGCTTAAAAAGATAAGTACGCAGCGTATTTTTATGGTGCTTTCTGCAGATGAAGTTCCCTTGAATGTGAATAGTCAGGAGGAACCTTCTGTAATTTCTGTAGTAAATAATCCAAAATATGAAACAGCATATTCGCCAATTATCGCCACCATTATTCATACGATTACTAAGCAAATGAGCGTGAGAACGGCTAATTCATCTTTTTTGATGATGGAGGAAGCACCTACTATACGATTGCTCAATATGCACCGTATTCCTGCAACCTTACGAAGCTATGATATCGCTACTATTTATGTGATGCAGGATAAAATCCAGAATGATATGGTGTATGGTGATAAAGCGAGCAAAGCGATTTTAAGCAACCTCTCATATCAGTTCTTCGGAAAAGTAAACGATCCCGATACGGCTAAATATTACGAACGCTTTTTTGAAATTGTAAAACAACCTACCCGGAGTATAAGCAAAGGGCAAGATCCTTTTCGTTCTGATACAAGAGTGACCAAAGGGGAGAAGGAAGTAGCCAAACGGAGAGCTGATATGTTTTTTCGTTTGAAACAGGGAGAGTTTGTAGCTTTTGCAGATGGCAGGGATCGAAAAGTACAGTTCGCACTGTCCAATATTGAAAAACGATTGCCTGTTAAAAAACAGTCGTTTACTGAGGCTGATTTGGAAGAGAATTTTGAAAGGATTTATCGAGAGGTTAGAGCTATGTTTGGATAACTTTTCATTTTCTAAGATCTCAAATATCTCGCTAACTTACCCGATGGAGTATTTTGAGATACATCAAAAATCTTCTCATTCCCGAATATTAGGAAGCTATCTTTGGCTCTTGATACTGCCACATTGAGCATATTAGGTTTGTTATCACGGTCAAAGAACATCGTTCCCACATCACCTTCACCGTAGACAGATGAAAAAATAATAATTGAACGTTCCGCTCCTTGTAGTGCGTGTACAGTGCCTATTTTCATTTTATTGGTGTCAATTCCTTTTTTCTTGAGCAAACGTTTTAAAAGTCGTTTTTGTCCAACAAAAGGAGTTATTATGCCTACTTCACTCTCGATACTAGATTGTGTCTCTTGTTCAATTGCTATTCTGTTTTCTGATAAGAATTGAGCTATTGCTTCTACTTCATTTTGGTTGTATCTGTCTTTATTTCTTACTGTCGAGTTTCCTAGTACATTGATTAGTTGTATCGCTGGAAAAAGTGCGTTGGCATTTTTTGTTCCTTTCATCGGGATAAGTTGACCATCATAGGCAAGAATATTGCAGTAACCAATGATCTCATCATAGCATCTGCGATGTTCTCTCAATAGCAACCCTTTTTCTAATACGTCATCTTCTTTATATCGGCAGGAGCGCTGTGCCATTTTCATTAAACTTCCATTAGAAGCTAACACACCTTGCGTTTTGTAGTTGTCTAATGTTATTTGCTTTTTGGAAGAATCGAGGAGTTTATTTTTCGATAAGTTGCCTTCATCAATTTTAGAAGGGATATTCCATATAGGTTCAATCTGTTTAATATCTCCTACTACAATAGCTCTTTTGGCAAGGCCAAATATTGCAACACCTACTTCTGGAGTGGTTTGCCCAGCTTCGTCCACCATAAGCATGTCTATCATTTCCAATAAAGGGGGATTTGCCCAGCCTTGGTTCTCATCATCTCTTTCCCAATAAGAGAAAAATTTAGAAGCCATATAAAATGTACTCACAAAACAGGGTGTAAGCATAGAATGTATTTTCCAGCGATTAATTGTTGGGAAATAACCTTTGCTGTCTTTTTTACTGTCCATTATAAAACCTGATACTTCAGAAAGCCATCGAGCCTCCCAGTAATGTATAGCAAGATGAAATGATTTGTGCCTGAGAGTAACATCGATTTCGTCATAGAGGTAACAAGGTGCAAGATTTTCGCTATTGATTTTTTGCCATTCTAAAGCCCATATCTCTTCTTCTTTGATTGGAGGAGTTCCTTTGATATTATATTCCAGGCACAAGTTTAGCCAAGTGTCTATACTCTGTATAATATGGTTAGCAGCAGATATGCTTTTTTTAAATTCGTATAATAATGAAAGCTTATTATATTCACCCTCTCTCGAAAGCGTGACTGGAGAAGATTCTATTATTTCTTCAATATACAAAGCCCTCAATCCTAAACTAGTCTTAATATTAAAGAAACAACCCAACTTCCGCCAAATGGATTCATTACTGAAATAATCTTCAATTTGTAGATTAGCATTTTTAAACCATTCAATATCTCGTTGAAGCAAGCTTCTATTTACCAATCCATTTTCCAAGTATGCGGATATGGGATTAGTGGATTTGTAATTCTTAGAAAATCGAATCCAAGAACCTTGATATTCCTTCCAGACTTTGGACAATAATTTCAGACTACTTTGGGTTTCGAGAATTTCATCACGTAGAATCTTAGCACATTGCTTAGTATCAGAAAACTTATTTTCTTTGTAAAAATTCATTTTACTGAGAAAATAGGTTTTTGCTTTTTTCAAGTAATCAAAACTTTCAAGTCTTTGAAAAGTGCCTGAGCCATCCAATTTGATATAATTGATATTTTGGAGTTCAAAACTTGTCTTTTTAGTAGATGGCAGGTACGAAGCATATCCCCGAAAGTCTGGAAGCCATCTGCCATCTATTGATTCTAGTGTACTCTGGCTGTTAGAAAAACTCTCGTTGATATTTGTTACTGCTTGATTATTTGTAGAGCAAGCGAGTATAATAGGAGCACCTTTTCCGTTAATTGCTGATTTTACAATCTCGTTTGCAACCACGCTTTGTAGCAACGTTGTTTTGCCAGTCCCTGGAGGACCGTTAACTGCAAAGACAGAATTAGCGTCGTCATTGATAAAAGTGTGTAATGTTTTTCTTTGAGTAATTGACAAAGGAAAGCTATCCCCCATTTGCCCTAAATGTTTGTCTAATTCGTCCATATAGCTAGAAACTTCAATGGGCTTCTTTGCACTTTGGGAGAAGCCAGATATCAAACCTTCTAAAAGCTTAGGGAGTTTATTTTTCTTTAATAAGTGATGATAGAGGTTTATGATTCCTGAAGCTGCGCCTTGTTCTTCCTCTGGACAAAAGAAAATATTCTCTTTTACAATTGCAAAATCTACTTCTATATAATTTTGTATATTTTGAGACGTGATTTCTTTAAAAACATCATTGAGATAGTTTACATATTGTGACCAATTCTTTATTCCTATCTGACTTATTGCAGCTGCCCTATCTACATTGTCTACATCTCCTAAAATGAAATCTGCTTCCTTTCCTGCAGAAGGAAAAAGATGCTCCCTAGGGACTAACGGAAATAGCTCTTCTGGAATCGATAGCATACCCTGACGATTTAACTGAGCATTAATCCAAAAGGGATATGCAGGTTTGTTATTTTTTGCAGTAGTAAGATGTTCTACTTTAGGTATAGCTGAAAATAAACTGAATATGACATCTACAGTTTTGAGTTTGATCCATTTTTCACCATTAATATCAGTTATGTTCTTTTTCTTATTGAGTTTTTGCTCTTGATCTAAAAATAACAACTCAGTTTTACCAATAGGAACGAGTCCATTATTTATATCAAATTCCTTTAAAACAAAATGCTTTTCTCTTTCAAAATCTACTTGGAGACGTTGTGAATCGGTAAGACTGTTTTTCCAGTAATTGAGCCAATATTTGTGCATTTATTTTTTAGAATTTGAAATTACAATATAGGGAATGAATCATTCATAGAGATATATTTGAAAAATCAATACGTAAAATGATTTTAGTAGATTGTGCCTTATCAATTCCTGTTAAATATTGCTAAACTATTGTGAACAGAATTCATAACCTAAATTTTGATACCTGAATTACTAAGGGAGAATGTGAGATTTCAAAAATCATAGCTTATACTTTTTTTCGTTTTAAACAGGTTGAATTTATCACTTTTGTAAATGGTGAGGAAGCAAAATCGATTTTTGAGGAGTAACTAATGAAAGATGTAGCAAATCAGAAGTTAAATAAACTAATAATTAAGATGCTAGAACTTCTATTGGAATAGCAATAGCTTTTAAAAGTCAAGTAAATAATGGAAAAAACTTGACAAATATAGTTTAAAATAAGTATCTTTGTGTTATTAAAGCTATGAATATAACCGCAGATATAAAAACTAAAATTGCTCGTATAGATACTGGAGAAGTCTTTACATACGATACTTTAGCTATTCCTCAAGGTGAATTTTCTGCTGCTGCAAAAGCTCTAAGTAGATTAGTTGCTAATGGAATAATCAAAAGATATAAAAATGGGATATATTATAAGCCTAAACAAACTGTTTTTGGAGAACTAAAGCCAAGAGAAGATGTATTGCTAAAAAACTATCTTTTTGAGAACAATAAACAAATTGCTTATGTAACTGGTGTTCGTTTATATAATCAATTAGGACTAACTACTCAAATTCCTAATGTGGTTCGCTTGGCAAGTAAAGACAAGCAGATAAAAACTACCATAGGTAATTTGGTCATTAAGCCTGCTAAAAGCTATGTTACTGTGACCAAAAAAAATATTCCTTTGTTACAGCTATTAGATGTGATAAAAGATTTTAAAAGTATTCCGGATTTGGACAAAAAACAAGGTATTGCTTTTTTAAAAAGCAGCATCAAAAATCTTTCTGATACGGATAAAAATAAGTTAGTCGATTTTGCTAAAGTGTATCCGCCAAAAGTAAGAGCTTTGCTGGGGGCTATACTGCAATCACTTTCCCTTAATGAATTGAGCAAACAGCTAAAGGAAACAATTAATTATTTGAGCAGTTATGAGTTTGGTTTATCTCAAAAAATATTACCATCAATAGAAAATTGGAACGTTACCTAATGAAATTACATCAATATAAAGATGCTTTTGAGTCCGCTATTATCGCTTCTGCGGAACATTTCGGTATTTCCGAAATCTACATCGAAAAAGATTATTGGGTGACCTTTGCTCTTAAGCAAATTTTTACCGATCCTAATTCAAAGGATATTGCTGTTTTTAAAGGTGGAACTTCGCTCTCCAAATGCTTTGATATAATAGAACGGTTTTCAGAAGATATTGATATTGTGGTCATCAAGAAAGAAGGAGAAACCGATAATTCTTTAAAGCGAAAACTAAAAAAAGTTACCAACGCTTTAGAGGATGTAATGAGTATTTTACCGGATCATCCTTTAGAAAACAAACGTGGGAAAATCAGGAAAATAGTATATGGTTATGATAAAGTAGGAGTTAGGGGAGCGTATGGTCAGGTGCGTGATCAAATTGTTTTAGAGGTTTCTAGCTTAGGTAATTCTTATCCTTCAGAAAAAATTAGTATTCACTCCATGATTACAGAATTCATTGCGACAACAAATAATGTGGATCTTATTCAAACCTACGAACTCGATCCTTTTGAAGTTATCACACTTAGTATTGAGCGAACTTTTTGTGAAAAGGTTATTAGTCTGGTTCGATTTTCATATACAGAGAATCCCCTGGAGGATTTGGCAAATAAAGTGCGTCATACCTATGATTTACATCAACTGTTACAGGAACAAAGAATTATTACTTTTTTAGAATCCAATGATTTTCATACAATGCTTTTACAAGTAGGAGAAGATGATAATAAGGCGATACCTAATGATAAAGAGTGGCTATCAAAACACCCGTTAGAATCTTTGTTTTTCAATAACACAGAAATGGTTTGGAAAACGTTAAGTAAAACTTATACCACTTCCTTTAAGGATTTGGTTACTGGTAAATTACCGAATGAAATGGAAGTGCTGAAATCTTTATTGAGGATCAGGGTAAGGTTAAAAACCGTTAAATGGAAATTTTAATTGAATTTATTGCTTCTAAAATTAATGTAATTCTAAATTATATATGGGAAATTTTGAAAGAAACAAAGAGTACACCTTTGCCGTAGATTCGTTACCTATCAATTGGCTTGATTATTCTGAAGAATTGAAAGAAACTGCGGAATTAATATTCTCAGATGCTGGATGGGAAATTAATAGATTTCCATCAACTGATAAAACAATACGATTAGAAAGAGCATATTTCTTAAATTATGGTTTCTCTATTGAAAATTTGTTAAAAGGATTATTGATCGCTGAAAATTATGAATTGATATCAAATGGTAAAATATCACCTGAAATTAGTACAAAACACGATTTAGTTCAACTTTCTGAGAAAGTAGAAAGTATAGATTTTAATGAAAAGGAAATAGAGCTTCTTAAAACTCTATCAGAAGCAATTCCATATTGGGGTAGATATCCTATACCTAAAAAATTCACGAAGGTTACTCCAATATTTTTATTAAGTGACAAAGTAAATGAATCCCTAAAAAACCTTTGGAACAAAATAGGTAGCGAACTTTATAATTTAATTAAATATGGATGGACTGGACCTAATGGGATAAAACAAGGAGCATACTTAAGCTCAATATTTGAAGATAAATATAATGAGGCATTAGAGGAATTTAATACGTTAATGAAAAACGGAACTTTAGAAATGGGTAGTGTTGATATGGATAAATATTCAAGGAAGAAATGAAAAATACCATAGTCAAGAATATGATGAATATTTGCTTTTTCTGCTCGAAGCCAATAGTTAACAAGAAAACCCAGGAGCATATCATACCAAATAGCTTATTGGGCAAATTAGGAATAAAAGAAGAAACTCTCACTGGTGTTGGAAAGTTTCAGTACAGTAAAATCAAAGTTCCCGCTCATGATACTTGTAATAATGAATTTGGAAGTGTCTATGAAAACAAGATAATTAATTTACTGGAGGATACTGACGGATTATATGATAAATTAATTAAAGATGATTATGGGATTCCATTGAAATATAGTCCTGAAGATTCTATATCAATGTTAGTTTCAACTTGGATGTCTAAAGTATATTATGGATTATTTTATAACGACTTTTTAAAAACAAAGAATTCCGATTGGAAATTAATTTGTAAGGATATAATCGATTGTGATAACTTCAGAATGATACAGAGATCTTATAAAGAAGGTAATGGTTTTTGTTTGCCATCAAGTCTATATGTTTTCAAGGCGATTAATAAAGATTTTGATCTTCGTACGTTTGTTTTTCCTCAAGGAATTGTGATAAAAATAAATTCTATAATTTTAATTTTGAATATAGGAGATGGCTATCTAATTAGGAACTATTTAAATGGTGAAATTCTTGCGGATTTTAGAGATACATTAATAAAAGAAGAAACTAAAAACAACAAATTCCCTACACACTTATATGCTTTGGCAGAAATTATGGCTTTAAGGCGTTGTATTCCTAAATCTCCGCAATTTATTTATTCAGAGAATGAAATTATAAATATGAGTTTGAGTACCGCTGTAAAAAATCCTTCTGAATATTACAAAATTGACGAGGTTGAATTACAAGAAGTAAAATCTGAAATTCTCTTAGATTTTGGTCTTGTTGTCAAAGATTGAACGTCATTAATTCAAAAAGGCCCTTTCTCCCTAACACCTTTCTGCATTACTCTCCATTGTCCATCTGCCTTTGTCAGTTTAAAACTTTGTGGCTTTTCTTCATACGAAGTTGTGAATTGCACCCAGGCAATATCGCCTTCAACAGTTTCATTTAAAAGCTTGAAGTTTGAAGCTTTCTTTTTTGGGTCGCCTTTAACTAGTGTATTTTGAATTGATAGTAAAGAAGCATAATTATCTGCTGTAGTATGCGCCTTTAGTTTCGTGTTATCTTTATTGTGAAAACTCTCGACTACAACTTTGGCAGCATCAGTATGAGATAATTGGGTCTGGCTGCAGGCCACTAAGACCAGCAGCATTAAAATTAAGGTTGCATTTTTCATCGTATTACTAATTAGGATTATTGATGTATTTGTTTGAGATTTTTAATCTCACGTTTCGTTCGCCATTATTCTCGTTTAGCTCTAGTATCACAGACCGCTCATTACTTATAGAAAACTTGGGTATTACATAAACCAAGCGTACCGTTTTGTTTTCTGCAATTTTTGTAGGCAGCTTATACTTAAAATGAGGCTCTTGATATAAGCTTTGTAATGACTTCTTTTTTCCCTTTTTACGAGTGTTGATAGACAGATTCAAAAAGTTTACATCATAGTCTAATGACGACCTATTTTCAATCTGAATTACGAAGTACAATTCCTCTTTGTCAAAAACGATATTCTCTACGCTTAGCACAATGCCATCGTTACGCTTTTTAAGTCTACCAATGCGCTGTTTTCTCTTAATGAGGTATGAACAGAAGCGCTCATAGTATTGAGACCAATCAAAGCGAGGTTCTTCTTTTTTGGTTGTAGTTAGTTGGTCTTCAATTGGCTTTTCATTGCCAATAGCGTTCGTCAAAGGAATAAAATAATTGAGCCTAGAGAGCACTTTCTTATAGCTTACAATATACGAAAAAACAGAACCATTATTGTTGATTATTAGTAAATTGCTTTCTTTCCCAGGCTGTGCTTGCAGTAGTCCAAAGTATTGCTCTTTTTCACGATTGTAGGTGAAAATAAAATTTTCAGAACCTGTAATTCCTTGACGAATTGGATTCGGAAAAAATAAGGCGACATTCTTTTGGTCATTGGCATAGATTGTATCTAATACTTCCACATTTTGCGCTGGAGTCTGTGCCGAGCAAAGCTGAGGTGCGAAAGCGGAAATACACAATATTATTGCGATTAAAATATAAGTTCTCATAGTTCTGGTTTTAGAATTAATCTGTAGTTGTTTACTACCGCCACTTTTACGTTACGGTTACTGCGCTGAAAGATTTTTTGAATACCACTTACTTGCGGAACTCCTGTGATATTGATATCATCTACAAGGTCTTCAACGACCTCACGTTTGGCTTCTGCTCTAAAGCTATTTTCAATATAAATACCTTCGCTGCCGTCTTGTAAATCGTAAGCTTTGAGGCTTACAGCTTGGTGCATAATGTTTTCAATTTCAATAGTAGCTCTATTGGCTTGAAAGCTTATAAAACCAAAGATGGGTGTGTTTTTAGGTATCAATTGATTATTGATAAGTGCATCTTTTGTCAACCGCATCCGTAAGCGATAATCTACTTTGACCGTTTGGTTTCCATCTACAGCTACTTGAATCATTGCATCTGTTTTTAAGGTTGTATTATTAGGATTGATTTTAGGATTTGAAGCAAAGAATAATTGATGTTCTAAACCCATTTCTTTTGTAATAATTTCAACATTCTGTACTGGTATTACTGTGTCAATCTTAGGCTTTAAATCTTCCTTTTTCACATCCTGTTTTCTACTGCGATATGTGTTCTGTGTATAATCAATCTTACCAGAGTTGTAGATGCTATCTACAATGCGTTTTTTCTCTTTCGTAAGATTATCTGAGTCATAGAATCCTAGAGAATCTAAAAGTCTTTCATCATAGATGCTGGGCGCATTGGTTTCGCGTACTTCTTTTAAATCATTAATAGCATCGAGTTTTGAGGTGTAATCCTCTTGTTCTTGCTGTAGTTCTGGTACTAATGTCTGTTTCAGATTGTCCGTTTCGGTATCATCATCGCTTAACATTAAAAAGCTATAGGAGATAATAAAAATGACCACCACGCCGAGTACAGCACCAAAGACGAGTTTGTTTTTTTTAATTTTCATAAGAGTGCGTTTTTAAGTGCCCACCCGCCTGAACTTTCGGGCAGGTTATGGGCTTTAATTTTCATAATTGATTTTCTTTAAGGTGTTTTCAAAATAGTTTGTGATTAAAAGTCCGTGTGTATTTCTAGGATAGTTGCGGTCTACCACAATTAAGTTTCCTGAAGAAACAAGCTCATAGGTATCTACTACAGTACCTCGATTAATTTCAAAAACAGTCGTTGTTTTAAAGGCATAGTTTTCGCCTTGGATATCTAACAGTGATTCTATACTGAGTACTTTTTGAACGAGTGAATATTGAAGCAATCTGTTATATACGCCATCTGCCTTTTTCTGGCGATAAAGGTTATCTACAGAGCTGTTACCAAGCCATAACGCTTTCTCTAAGTTCTTTTCATAATTGCTGGCATCTATGTCATAGAAATAACTATGAAATAGCTCTAAATGCGCTAAAGCTTCTACTTGGAAATTCTCTTTTTGAGCCACCCATTTTAGCGGAATGACGGTACCATCTGTATTGATTGCAAAAGAACTATTCAGGGCTTTTTTATGTACGTCATAAACCACCCATCCACAAAAGGCAGAAGAACCTAACGCGCAAATGACTACTGTGAGCACAATGAATCGATTGATTTTTAAAACAGCGTAGATATTTTTGTAAGATGTTTTCATAATATAAAATTTGGCTTAACCAGTAAATAATTTGAAAGTAAAAGTGGTAGCACGTTTATAGAGTTTGAATTTTAGAAATACGATGAATATGACTGAGCCTAATTGCACCACAGGTGCAAAAAATTCACTGCCTACATCTGTACCAAAAAGATCTACCCAAAAGTTGGTATTTATCTCTGTATAAATGGCATTGACGAATACATTGACCATAAAGAATGCAGGCACAAGCATATAAACCGCTGCATATAATTTGAAAAAATTGTACGCCATAGACCTAAATTTTTCAAACACAGCAAGGCTCAATACTAAAGGAAAAAAAGCTTGCATAATTCCCAATAAGAAATAGCGTTCTGCAAGAAATAAAGGATAAATAAACAGGTCTAAAATCCATAGAAATAAGCTCACTATAAAAGCAAGAATATTCCACCCAAACAAAGGCGTTACTAATGCTTCATACAGTAATGACATAGCAGCTTGTGCAGCATCCCATAAACTAATGTCTTCCTCAATTGGTACGTCTTGCATTTGTAGTGGTAATAATGCAGGAGCAGTAGTTCTATATTGACCTTCAATAGCAACAAGAATACCATCAAAAAAACCAAGTATTTGAGTTGAGAAGATGACCAGGAGAACGATGGCAAAATTCTTTGCCAGTTCTCCCGGACTCAACCCCCAAGTATAACCATCCTTGTTTGCAATGCCTTCATTATATTTTTTTAGAATATTGATTAGAAAAAACAATACCGCAAGCGTTTTCATCCCTGCAATAGTATATTGCGAGAAGTCACTAGCTTGTATCGTCTGAAAAACAGCATCGATGTATTCTAGTCCAAAACCTAAAAGGATGGTTGCGGTCATTTTTAGTAGTATGTTTCGCGATTATTGATTTTATCCTGCATTTTTCTGAAAGAGATAATGCCCTTATAGCGTTTTGTCTTCGCGGTTATGTTTGAAACCATTTCCCTTGATTCCAATTCTTTTTGTTTCAAAATTTCGGCACGTTCGGCATCGCTCATTTTTAAGTAATCGCTTGATAGGATTTCGTCAATAAAGTCAACCGTATCCAATGAGTTTTGGACTATGGCATCGAATGATTCCACAACTCTGCTAACTTCTTCTGGTTTGATGTAAGGCGAGTCCAAAATATCCCGTAAATCGTTTTGTATTACGTTGATAAGGCGTTGATTATTATTTCCGATTTCTTGGACAGCTTTAAGTTGTCTAACTACATTAGATACTTTTTCGATGCTTTCCTTTGCATCTTTTAAGAATTTCACAGACTTAATAAGTTGAGCAGTTTGCTTCCCAGATTCTAAGAGTTGTTTTACCAAGCTGATAAAATTGGTATTGTCATAGGTGGGCATTCCTTGGGCAGTAGCACTGCCAGGCGATAAAAAAGTCAAGGTTAATGAGAGTATTAGCGTTTTCAGTAGATTTTTCATAGTGTTTTGTTTTATGATGAATATTCAGTTTTTATGTATTCATTAATTGCCTTTTTCATACAGTTATGTTTTTTATAAATCGCCATTATGGCGTCGTTTTCAGAGCCGTCGGTGAGGTAAGCGGCGAATACTTTTTTAGGAACTTCAAGACGAAAAATATTACTCTCTTTACCAATCTTGATGAACATCTCGGTGTACTTGCGTGGTCCTGTGAGATTGTTTTTGATAGATTTTAATTGGTTTAAATCATGGCTAGACAGGTTTAATCGTTTCTGCAGCTCGTCATATCCTTTTTCATTGTTGAGACTGTAGATCACTTGGGTGTTTTCCAGAATACTTGCTGAAGTAGAATTGTTAGGCAGTTGATTAATAGACTGTAAAATGATACCGATAGCGCCATTCTGTTTTCTAATGGCTTGGTAGTAGAATTCTACGCTTTCTAGTACGTTGTCAAACTTCAATTGTTTGGCGAACTCATCAAATAGAATGATGCCTTTTTCGGCTCTGTTTTTCCAAATCGTTCTTTGGATAGCAGACTTGATGAGTTTGAGCATTACGGACAAAATTTCCTTATTATCTTTAACTTCATCTAGCTCAAAAACAATCAATCTTTTATCTTCAATTTTATAAGTCTGGTCTTCGCTTACTTCAAAGAGGAAGCTATATAGACCATCACCAACGTACTCCGACATTATGTGTAAAAAGTTGGTAATATTGAAGTAGTCGGGATGGATTTTTAGACGCTCAAGCAAGTCGCTTTGGTTCGTCTCTATAAACTCATAAAAGCTATTGAGCGAGTGCTGAATCCCTACTTCTTTATAGTAGTAACGCAGTATCTTTTTTACTGAAACAGCTTGTGCTTTTGTTACCTTTAAATCGGAAGCGAAGAGTTCAAACAAAAAGACAGATAAATCTTCTAACCGTTCAGGATTTAGGTCATTTACATCGCTTATATAAAATGGGTTGATACCTAAGTTCTTTCCGCTTTCATATCTGAGTACTGTGTATTGTTCTGGATAAAGTTTAGCAAACTTGGTGTACGAACCTCCTAAATCGATGATGACTAAACGAACACCACTTTCGAAATACTGGCGTAAAATGTTATTAGCCAAAAAGGATTTACCTTCTCCAGTAGGTGCGAAAATGGCAAAGTTTCGTGCCTTAATACGCTTCTTTTTTTCATCCCACACATCTTTTAAAACAGGAATGTTATGTTCGCGATCATTAAAAATAATTCCAGTGGAATCCGATTTGTAATTACTATTATTTATAAGCAAGCATAATGCGTGCTTTAAATCTGTTACATACAAATCTTCATTAGAGAAATTAGATGCAAAACAGCAATAACTATTTAAGATATAGTTTTTGCGTTCTTCGCCTCTTGGGTAGTAGGGGGTGATATCGATTTCTTTAAATTCTGTCTTAATTCGTGAAGCTATTCTGTCTAGCTCTCGGGCTTCCCGAGACCAATAGATAATGTTTAAATGTCCTCTGATTACACGAGCGTGGTCATCTGCATTTATTTGGTCTAGAATGTGTTGAATCTTTTGTAAGACGACCTTGTTTTGAGAACCAAAATTTGAACTCTTGTTGAGTTCTTCTACTTTTTTATCCAGTTGTTTACGCCATTTTTGTTTGTCATCGAGATAGATGATTTGGTTGACGATATGATTTTCATTAAGTGTTAATCCAATGCCATCAATGAAACCCTGATGGAATACAAAATCATCAGAAGTAAATCGTTCATTGGTTTTACTGGTTTGTACGCTTTCACCAAAACACAATTCACTATTTACTGCTAACGCATCAAAATAGTGCTCACCGATATTTGCGTTTGATTTATCTAAAAGAATATCAGTATCAAAGCCCTCATTGAAACCATTGAAATAGTTGTTAGTTAGGTTATGAATTTCTTTCGCTTCAAGCGGAATAAATTCTATTTTACGACTGTTATTGATAAAGGAAACAGAATCGCTAACCGAACCTATGAAGCTGTTTGCAGTCTCGTCCATTTCTCTAAGAATACTCTTTGATACACTGCGAAATGGGTTAACAAATTTGCTGTTGTTTAGAGCGTTGTTCTTTGTTAAAATGAAAAACAAATAACTACGATGCTCCATAAACTCGCGCCCTTTAAAATGCTCGTGAGTTGCCTTTTCTAGAAATGTGGTATTAGGTAGTTGACTTGACGTATATTTTTGTTTTAAATAGACATCTTGTTTATGAACCATGCAACCTGTAGGCAAGGATTTTACAGCCTGAAACCACGCACCGTGCATATCTTCAAAATCCTTTTCAGAAAGTGAATAGATTTCAGGAAGCACACCTTTGAAGCATACAACGATATTACCATTGTTAGCAAAAACAACATTGTCTTGAATATCCACTATGGGGTGATATGATGTTAGATTAATCTTATTCATAATGAAGTGTAGATGTTTTTTTGTTGCTAATAATTTTTGGGAATACTTTAGATAACTGAAGGAGCTGTGGATTATGAGCAAACTTCGATAAGCCTGCATATAGAATAGTATTAAAGGCAAATACACCAATAATAATCCCGAAGCCAAATGAGAAAATAATGACTAGCAGTGATGCTATAATTGCAATCATCATTAGGGCAAATAACGATACGGGCAATCCAAAAATCATTGCCCGTTTTCGTATGTTTTTATAGATCTCAAACTTTTTCATAATATCCATTTACTAAGACTTTCTGTGAGGATTCATTAGACTACGATTGAGATTAGATACGTGAAGATGCCCACTACAGCTCCCGCGATAAGTACGAAGACTAGAACACGGGTAATACCTTTTTTGAGGTCGGCATTTTCTCCAAAGAAATGTCCTGCATTAAACAGAAAACCGATTAAGAAGATTACACCTAAGATAATTGGGAAGATGGTTCTAATGGTATCAGAAACATCATCTACAGAATCTTCAATACCGCCAATTTGTGCAACGCTAGGAGCAGTTACAAAGAGCAATGCCAGTAGCATAAGAATTGATTTTTTCATAATGATTTCGATTTAGCCTTGTAAGGCGGTTATTTTTAAAACTTTACGAAATCTATTGTGAGAAGCTCATTATGAGTGAAATACTCTAAAATTTAACGCGCTGGGCTGTTAAATTTTGGAAGATTCTTATGGATTTATTCTGTTCGTTGCATTTTGTGTAATCAACAATCAAAATGTGATTACATCAATGTACATCCTGAAACTCTTTTTAAAAGTGACCATTTATTTGGCTGTAATGCCAGTATGCAGCCAAACCAGCTTGGAACAATCAATGACGATAGTTATAGATCCCGGACACGGAGGGTCGGATACAGGTGCCATCGGAATAAATGGAATAAAAGAGAAAGATGTGGTCTTACAGATTGCAAAAGAAATGATTCATTGGAATAAGGTCTTGTTTGCTAACAAAAACAAAATCTACCTAACGCGATATACCGATACACTGATATCCTTAAGAGATCGCAGCAGGCTAACCAGGAAGCTACAAGCTGATTTGTTTATCTCGCTGCACTGTAATCAATCCAAAAATCCTAACGCTAGAGGAACTGAAGTTTTTGTATCCAGTACTAATGGAACGTATTTACAGCAATCGATTATACTAGCCTATCAAATTGCTGAAGCAATGCATAATAATCTTGGTTTTAGGAGCAGGGGAGTGAAGTTTGGTAATTTTCTGGTACTGCGGGAGACTGCTAGTACATGTCCAGCTGTTTTGGTGGAGTTGGGGTTTTTGTCTAATTGGGATGAAGGTATATATTTATCTGAAGAGAAATCGCAATGTGCTATTGCGATTGTGATACTGCAATCGGTTTTTGAATTTTTAAGGTTATGAAGGAGTTGTTTTTGGAGATTGTTAAGAGTTTGAGAGATGTAGTTATGACTTTTCTTAAGGAGATCATATTGTTTAAAAAAGGAAAGCCCTAGAACTATCTAAAGATTTTCTTTAATTTTTTGCTTTTCATAATCCAATAAGGATCGAGTCTGATACAATTCGTTATCATCTATATACTTTAAAACATCGTCTTGATTAATAGACTCGGGAATTCTATCTTGAATCTTTTTAATCGCACTACTTGGTATTCCATATTCGGCTAGAATTGTCAGGTTTTCCCTTAAAAAATCATTTTCAATTAAATTAGAATAATAAGTGTAATTCCCGGGTCTAAACCCAAACTCTCCACAAATAAATCGTTGAATCTCGTTTATTACTGATAACCACTTCGGTATCTTATATTGAAACCAGTGCTTGATAATTTGAAAAGTTTCTTGAATTGCCAAATCTCTAACATCCGAATCAGATAATTTTTTTAAATTATCAAGCCCTCTTTTATAGGTGTAGTCATTCGCTATCAATACACTAATCTTCTGCTCTATTCCATAATCAAAAGTCATTTTAACTAGTTTGGATAAAGTCATCGGCCGAACTGTTTCACCTTCCACCAATAAATTGTCCCACGCTAGTTTGAGCACGTAAGATAGTTGCTTGTATTTTGGTTTCCCTGTCCAACTTATTAATTCGTAATTAGTCCCTATATCGGTTCTAAGAATGTCAAATATTGTCTTTTGTCCATGAACTTTCACACCATTCTTCTTAATTATCGCCCGCTCAATCTCTGGAATTTTACCTATAGCAATATTTTGAGGAGAATTCGGCTCTAATAATTCATCTTTATCAAGTTGAATGAGAACCTCATCCTTAATTGGGTTTTGTTGAAAAAAAGGAATATCAACAATAATTTTTTCGTTTGGAGGAGGAGGGTTAAAGTTATAGATCTTACCTACATAATGTTCCATCATTCTCCCTGCTCGTCCCTTAATATTCGAATAATCAAAAAAGTCAACTTTCTTGGGCCCGCCATTAGGTTTTAACCCTTTATGTTCATCATAGTATATTATGTTCTTGGCACTTGTATTTACCCCTTCAATGATTGTCGATGTACAGAACAAATACTTGAGTTGCCCATTATTAAAGTAATCAATAATTGATGAGGTAATATGCTTTTGAAGTGCTCCGTCATGTATTCCAATATTATAGTTTAAATTTTTAAGCAAGCTCCAATCCTCAGAAACATTTTTTTGTACCCATTCAGTCAATGGATATTTTTCAATGGACACTGGTTTGCTCTTCTCTATAAGGTATTCAGTAAATTTTTTAGACATTTTCCTAACCCTGCCAGGAGAAGAGCAGTAGATGATTGTCTGTTCATTTGAAAGCTGCTGACTGCGTAATAAATCAAATAACACTCTTTCTTTATTTATCGCCTTCTTTCCTCTCGAGCCAAATTCACCATCATGATCAGAATAAATATCTACACTTCTTGAATCAACTAGGCTATAATCACTTTTAAAAAACACGGCGTTGTATTTTTTAATAAACCCTGGACTAATTCCATCTATATTTGGGCCTAACAAATAAAATTTTGGATTGAATGATTTGAGAAGAAAGTGAAAAGCGTTATTCAATGATGAAGACCTTTCATCATCCCTTACACCACTTAATTTGTAAAACTCATCAATTACTAAAAAATCAACTTTTGGAAAATTTTGATATTCATTTACTCTTTCTGCAGTAAACAGGAAAATATTCCCCCTATCCGTTACAGACTCCTGGGATGTTCGGATAATTAATTTATAGTCGTCTTTATAATTTAGAAGTTTTCTTCGAGTTTCGTCCAACAAGGCTAACGTTGGCTGAATAATTACTATATTGGTGTGTTTCTTTGAAGCTACAATCTCTTCAATTAATAGACTTTTTCCAAAACTTGTAGGTGCACTAACAACCACATTTTTGTCGCTATGCAAGAAGCCTAAAAGCTTGAATTGATCATCATGAAAATACTTATTTGAAAGGTTTGACGAAAGTTGCAGTTCCTTTCTCAATGCTCCACTGATATTAAATAATGAAAATTGATCTTTACTTTTTTCCAAATATGGATAAAATCCAGCCGCCTCAACTAAATCAGTCCAAATCTCATGAGTTGAGGGATGAATCTTATCCCATTGATTTAATATGTTTATAATTAACTTTCTTCCTTCTTCTTCATTCGAATTCAATAATGATGAACACAACTGCGCATATTCAAAACTCTTTTCAAAATTTAGCGCTTCGATTTCTTCTATATTAGCTATTATTTCATCCATAATTCTATCCTTGCGCTTTATACAGTTTTTGATGCAGAACTTTTACAAGTTCCTTTTTACTAGGTACTGGAAATAATATTAAAACTACATTCAATTCTGTTTTAACTGGCTCGCCAATCTCGTCAACTATTTCATTAATTTTTTTGTCAAAATGAGCTTTTAGACTAGCTACTTCCGCGTCCAATTTGAGTTGGAATTCAGGAGTGCCCTCATCAGTAACCCCATCAAATATTTTAGATTGATATGTACAGACTAAAGGAATTGTAACCGATTTGAAGAAGTCCTGTAATTTTTCCGACTTGCTTTCTACTTTCTTTAATATATCAAACCAAGCCTTTTTTCTTTCTAAAAATTGCGTGTACTCATCTATTGTGTTCTTGTCATTATACTCATCTATTGGTTTGAAGGCATCTCTTTTTTTGTTGATAAGAGCAATCTCTCGATAAAGAAAATCAGTTTTAAAATGATCCACAATATCCTTCACTAAATCTTCAACACCTCTCATACCGGCGTCATTTGTTCTTCTGGAGTATAGTTTAGACTCACCTAAATAAATTGAATTCTGATTATTATCTGTTAAATCCTTGCCAATATGTACAATATCAAACCCATGCACCACGGCATTATCGGTATCCTTAAAATGAATTTTAGAAAGAAGCGGTTCTGTATTAAAGAAATCTCTCAATAATAAATGCAAAATCATTTCACCAAACTCTCCTTTTTTCAGGTATTTATTTTCAGCTTTTAATTCGCAATCTGACAGCTCAGAATTATCATCAACATAAACCCATTTTACTTGACTAAATACATCCAATCGATATATAGATTTCGCAGCTTCTTTGAGAATCCGTCGATTATAATTTTTTAAAATACCCGTGTGGTAGCCAAATGCAAAATCAACGATGACATCCATAAGTATTTCGGTAAATTCATCATTTTGATACCTTCCAAAATCGAAACCCAAATAGAATATTTGTAATTGCGCTCCTTTATTTTTATTCTTGATTACTGAATGAGAGTTGAAATTCATAGAGATGTAGTGAAGTCATCTTCATTTAACTTATAAGAAAGACGTAGAAAATGACCATCAAATAACAGATGTATCGCCAGAAATAGGTTAGTTTTTCCAGATCTATTTTCTCCTAAAATTGTGTTTACACCCATTTTAGAAATGAATTTTAAAGAATTAAAATTTCTGAAATTCCTTATAGACAATAAACTAATATGCATTTTTTATTTTCTTAGTGCTTACCAATAAAAAAGCCAATGAATACTCATTAGCTCTCTAAAAGTAAATTTCCCTAAATGTAATCAATTAATGATATTAATTTTTATGGATTTCCGTATTTTGATTAGATCTTCCAATTATAGGATTGAAAAAAGATTAAACAGATGGTTTATTAAACCTCAATCTTCCCCCAAACCAAAGGATGCTCACTAGCAGCAACATTCTTATTTACTACAGATTTATAAACTGCCCATTGTGGTCGTTTGTTGGGATAGACCGCTTTGCGGTTAAGCCCACTATCGATCATACGTTTAAACAAATCTGGAGATAATAACATATAATCTTTCTGCTTAATATTTACTCCCAATCTGTACGCGCCTAATCGGAAGTAACTTGCATCATCACCTTCATCACAATCTACCTCAAACGAGAGATGTTTTGTAATGTCTTTGGTATTGGTTTCTTGAAGTAATGGCGATAACGAATTACAATAAGAAGGCGCATTAAATGTTCCGGTAATAATGATATTGGTTTTACCTTCAGCAATGAGTGATTCGTATATTTTGGCAATGTTAATCATTTGGCTCTTTCGTATCACATCGTTGGTTTTTTCATCTGCATCTTGTATTGCCAAATAAATGCCTAGTACCCATAATTTTTCCGAAGTTGGTGTGATAATTTCATATTCAATAAGATGCTGAAAGTCGTCGCTATAACCACCAATAAGATGTGTTTTGATAGTTTTAAGCACATAACCTTCACGAAGTAGAATAGCGGTTTCTAATCCCCTCATATCATTACTCTGGATTACGAAGCTTTGCGCATAGGGTTCACAATCAAACTTAGGTAAAACGTCTTGATTAAACTCTTCTAGTGAAGCTCTGTCTTCCACTTCGTGTAAGAGTAGAATATCCGCATTTACGTCGGCGATTACTTGTGCTTTATTATCAGTAGCGGTTGGTCTTACAGGTAGCGTTTGTAATTCTATCCAACCGTTCCAATCTGTTAGATGGCTAGCTTTGGTTTCAGTAGAGTGATGCACACCTTTCATATACAGAAATCCTGCTTTGCGCCTAAGTACCGCATAAGGTCTGGGGCTTGTTTTTTCAAAACCTATTAGGAATGATAGTTCCCGGATACGATCTTGTTCCTTACTAGAGCTAGAAGATTTTCTCATCAAGGTATCTAATTCCTTGATCCAATCAGTCATACATTTTCCAATTGATTTTTCAATCAAGCTTTTATCTCTATGAAATAAATTCTGAATATTATAAGTTGCTATTTTCATAATTATTTACGTTTATCACTGGCATTTTTAGGAAATGCAATGAGGTTGAACAATTCACGCATGCGACTACGAACTCGGTTGCCGTAGAGGTCTTCTAATTCTTCAGCATTTAAGTTGGTTGTGGCGTGGGTTTTAATTTTATTTTTTAAGAAAAGCTCGTGGCGAGAAAGCAATATTTCTCCCATAACATTGCAATCTTTTCCGTAGTGCCTACCTATGGGTTCTATACCCAAATCATCAAAGCAGAAAAATTGACCATTTCCATAATCTTCAATGATTTTATAGCCTATGTGGTTAAAACCAAAAACAATATTCCGGGATGGAATCATTGAGTATGCTCTATGATGTGGCACAAGATGTTGAAGCAAGCGCATTAAACTTGTTTTACCACAGCCTACGGGTCCTGAGAGTAGAATACCTTTGTTTGGGTCAATGCCTTGCGCCGCGCAATTGGTTTTATCTTTTATAAAATAATTACAGAGTCTCAGGACAGTGCTATGGTCATCATCATAGATTTTAAAAGTATCTCCAAAAAGCAATTTCCCTTTCGCATTGAGGTATGTAATAATCTTTGGAAAATCATATATCACGCTTTTTCCATCAAACTTTCCTAGTGAATATTCCACACCACCTTCGGTTATTTTAGAGGGGTTGACCATAATCTTTATTTTTAGTAGTTCGCAAGTTATCCTTGATTTGAGACGGTTGTTTTACCGTTTCGAGTTCTTTTGCTTTCAGCATCCAGTTGCTAGCACTAGCTTGCCAATCCACGATTTTTGCTTTGCCACCTAATTTCCAGCCTATAGCTTGATAGTGATTGAAAAATTTCAATCCTTCTACAGCTGGCCATTCCTTGGTTTTGAAAAATTTAATGACTTCAATTTCATTTTTTGGTAGCTTAGTTTTATTATTGTTTGATATAGGTTTGTTAGTGTTTGTATTAGGTACTACTACATGTTCTGCGATTGTTTCAATCTTGTTTAGGACTTGATCAGCAGTAGTATCAAATATGAGCATCTTGATCTTGCTTCCTTTATAGGGGTTATGAGATGGCATATAATGGATGTATTTCCAGTTGCTTAAATCTTTTAGACATCGGTGATAGGTAGCTTTAGAACCGATCTTGGACATCTTCATAACTTCTTCTCGATTAATAAAGAATACTTTTGGAAATCGATTGATGTTCCAATACTGAAACAAAGCCATATACAGGCTGATATGCGTAGGATTTAATCGAGAATCTTTAGCAAACTGTTGGAATACGCCGTTGAGATGTTTTATGTAGTTCATACATCTTTAATCAAATTTGTTATGAATGCGATTTTCTGACATTACCTTTTGTATTTCATCAGCAGCATAGTAAATAATGCCACCTACTTTAGTATACGGTAATGTCCCGTTAATTCTAAGGTTCTGTAATGTTCCGGGACTAACTTGGAGTAAATCCATTACCTCTGATGATTTGAGGTATTTCTTTAGATTACTATTGGTTAGGTGGGTCAATAGTTCTTTGATGTCATCAAGTAGTTCCAATTTGAACTCCCGAAGATCGTCTGTAGTTATAATACTTGTCGGCATAGTAAAACGATTTAAAAGATAGGAGCTAGCAACTTGCTGTCAACTAAATTGATAGCTCCTATCAGGATTTGATTTTCGTTTTACAAATTTGAATTGATTTGATAGGATTTATTCACAAGGTAGTCCCAAGTTGGGAAAAATTTATTTTTATGAAATAAACGTGTAGCGTATATAAGAAATCTATCAAAAAGAACTAGAATATATTGGGAATGATGTTTTGATCAATATAAAAAACCAAATCACCTGATGAACCCAAGGTGGGTTTTACTCATCACTTTCGTCCATCTTTTTAACTAGGCTCTCTTTTAGTGAATCTATGAGTTTAGTACGATTAACTTTTCTGGAACGAATCTCAGAATAGATATGATAATAGTCTCCAAGATCTATATTAAAGATATGTTCAAATACTTCTGCGATATCCTTGATTCCATATTTCTGATGAATAATATGGCTACTGTAAATAGCATATATTAGTTCCACAGCTGCAGCTTTACTAGAAGTCCATTCCAGAACATAGTTTGTCGAAGGCTCTGAACATAAATTATGATGATCAAGTTTTAGCGCAGCTATTTTTTGGTTTAGATATTTTGCGTATAATATATACCCTTTGATCTTTGCCCATAACACATCGTGAGAAGTATTGAATATTTGATCTGTTAAGTAAGAGTACGAATTAGTAAGGCAAAATGTATGTTGATATGCTCTTGTAAAATATTGGAGATCGTAGTGATCATACCTTAAATTCATATATAAAACTAATTCCTGATGTTTCGCAAAGAATTCATTAATTCGCTGTGTTTCTTTTTTAAGGGATTTTAATTGATACCTTTCTTGGACTACAGGGACTTTTACTTCACACAAACGAATCTCTAGGAAATATATGAGATACCGCATAGGTTCTACCTTGATGTTCTTGAAAAAGTGGATTTCCTCTGCTGAATCTTGAAAATTGATATTCCCTAACTTTTTCTTAAGTGCATACAGTGTTTTTTGACAATGCCGTATTCCCAAATCTGCCTGGACAACAAAATTTCGGTCCTGAACACTCAATATTTCATTTAATTTTTCTTGGAATGAACTTAGTATGTTTTCATAGAACATAATCTTACGAATTAAATTGACGTCTAGAATATGTTGGTCGATTAGTACAGAATTATAGGAAATCTGTTTTGAATTAATACATAGACAGGTATAGACAGGTATAGACAGGTATAGACAGGTAGCTAAAAGAAATAAATTATAAATAGAAATGCAAGAGTTTTATATCGATTTTCGCGAAAATAGTAACCTGTTTTCTGGAAAATGGTCATAAAATTTGCATTGATCAAAAAAACTTACGTTCTTAGATTTCACAACGTGCTAATTCCTAACACACGTTTTTATTACTTACCCCTACAATATTTGGTTTTAACTTTTAATTCATTTTAGTAATGAGATTGGCTACTATTATGGACAAACAAAGAATAGTGGATATTATATCAAAATCCTTTGATCAAAATAACTCTGTAAACTATGTTGTCAAGCAAGATAAGAAAAGAAAGAAGCGACTAAGACTATTGATTGAATATTCTATTTATCAAGGGATGGAGTTTGGAAAAGTTTTTATTTCTAAAGATCAAAATGCAGCTTGTATACTTCTTTTTCCATTTAAGAAAAAAACAACATGGTCATCCGCGATTTGGGATGCCAAACTTGTGCTTATGGTTATTGGAATACAAAGGGTGAATGCTGTTATGAAAAGGGAGAAACTTTTAAAAAAGAATCATCCGAAAGAATCATTTTATCATTTATGGTATATCGGGGTGGATCCGGAGTATCAAAATAAGGGTACAGGAAGTGAGTTATTAGATAAAGTGTTAGAATCCTATAATGATAAGCCTGTTTATTTAGAAACTTCGGTGGTTTCTAATTTAAGATGGTATCAAAGGTTTGGTTTTGAAATTATTGAAACCATTGATCTTGGCTACAATTTATACGTACTTAAAAAGAGTAATTGAATGTTCGCTACCGAAATGCACTTATCGACTTTTGTGATTCTGGTATTCCAAACCTTAGTCTTATTTGCGCAATTATTATTTTATTTATCAAGACCTAAAGATAGCTCCCGATTACGATTTTTAATTCTCATTATTACGTATATCTTTTACAACTTTTTTTCTGGCATTTATCCGGATGAACAATTTACGTTAAATGTGTTTTTACAGAATATTATTGCCTATTTGGTTGGAATCATAGTAGTTGTCTATTTCATATATTATATATACAAAGAGTTTGATATTTATCCTTTTAAATATTTCGATGTTAGAACACTATTTTTTGTTTTGATCACAGCGTTTGTATTACTATTCATTGTACCGTATTATATTTCGGGTAATTTATCGCTTTCCAGAAAGATTTTTATTTCAATCCCATTGATGATTTCTTTCGTCTTTGTGTATCAAATAGGCAATGAGTTGATAAGGATTTATAAAAATCCAAGCGCTTCAAAATCTAAATATTATAAGTACAGAGTAGTTTCAGGGTATCTAGGATTGTTTACTTTATCTCTTATGCCTGTCATTGTAGCTTTTGGGGATTATCAGAGTATCGAGCAACCGGTAGTTAATTTTGGATTTATCATTATGATGACTGTTTATATTTTTGACTTTGTATATCAGGCTAAACAAGAAGCAAGTATCCTTGCGGAAATCAGAGAAAAGAAAAGCACAACCTCAAATAATAATAAATTTGAAATACCACAGGATATAGTAGCTGGAATTCTTAATAACCTCAAACAATTTGAAGATAAAGAAGGGTATTTAAAGGTGAAAACTACAACTATCAGTTTAGCCAAAAAATTCAATACGAACTCAAAATATCTTTCTAATGTGGTTAATCTTTACAAAGAAAAAACCTTTACGGAATATATAAATGAATTAAAAATCAACTACATCATAGAAAGATTAAATAGGGATAAAAAATTTCTAAATTATACACAGAGAGCTATTGCTAAAGAAGTTGGTTTTAATACAACCGAAGCTTTATCTCAGGCATTTTATAAAAAAGAAAAGATTAAATTTTCTGACTATTTGAAAAAAATAAGAGGAGAATAAAAAAGGTAGTTATATTAAGATGCCTTTTCATCTTTCTTTTTTGAAAAAATATTCATTTTAGCCTTTAAAGCTTGCATATCCTCACTTATTTTTTGATCCAGAATTTTAGCATAGTGCTGTGTCGTTCTTAAGGAGTTATGACCAAGCATCTTACTTACAGACTCAATAGGAACTCCGTTAGAGAGTGTAACAGTAGTAGCAAAGGTATGTCTAGCTAAATGGAACGTTAGGTTTTTTTGAATACTGCAGAGATCAGCAATTTCTTTAAGGTAGGCATTCATTTTCTGATTGCTAAGAACCGGTAGTAATTTTTCGGTATCATTTATATCAGAATGGTTTTTATATTTATCTATAATCATTTTAGCAGTGGGAAGGATGGGTATACTGCTACGAGTATTTGTTTTGGTACGATTGATTTTGATCCAAGTTTCACCATCAATTCCTAAAACCAAATCACTACTGGAAAGCTTTTTTACATCAGCATAGGCAAGTCCCGTAAAGCAGCAAAAAAGAAAAATATCTTTGACTTGATCTAATCTTTTAGTGTGTAAAGCTTTCTCGGTCATTGTCTGAATTTCTTCCTTCGTTAGGAATTCACGCTCCACGATCTTTAGTTTTGCTTTCCAATGAAGAAAAGGATCTTTCTCAATCCAATCGTTGGCGTGAGCAATGCGAATTATCTTTTTGAAGTTAGTGATGTACTTCATTGCCGTATTATGGCTACAATTTCTCTCGGTCTTTAGATAATATTCGAATCCTTTGATAAATTTGAAATCGACTTCTTTTACCGGAATGTCTTCCAAGTTATACTGAGATTTCAAGTAATTTTCAATATGCTTTCTGGCAGTTTTATAACGTGTAGCAGTTCCGGATGCAAAATCTTTTCCTATCAGTCTATCAACTTTGTGATTGTGTTCGCTGAAAATTTTCAGAAGCATTCTACGTTTAGCACTTCTTCCTAGATATATGTTTTTAATAATTTCTGCTGTAATCAGAGCTTCTTCTTTAGAGAGCCTTTCATAAATCTGATGAATCTTATGTCGAATGTGATCCATATATCTATTCAACTCACGTATATCAGATGTTGTACCTCTCATTTTACCTGCATCAGAGTTCCATTTTCTGAGCAGTACTTTACGTTTAATGCTTACTTCGCTTCTTTTACCATTTACGGTTATTCTTAGATAAATAGAGGTCTTCCCATCTTTATCTACATCATTTCCTCTTGGGTAAAAAAGGACAGAGAATGAATTTTGCATCGGTGCGTGGTTTTTATTCCTTTTAAAGGTATAAAAAATAAAAATATGATTTATCTGTAAAGTGTTAATTAACAGTATCTAAAATAGAATTCGGTGCGTAAATTATCTTTCAAAAATACGCACCGAATACCGCACTTTTTATTTGATATTATATGATTTTATCTGATAGTAAATAAAATGTAAAAAGCCCATAAACATAATGTTTATAGGCTTTTGAAGGAATTTGGTTAATTCCTAGTGGAGTCGGAGGGATTCGAACCCTCGTCCAAACAAGTAATACAATAGCTTTCTACGCGCTTAGTTTTTGTTTATATTTTCGTCTGATTGCCGGTCAAAAACTACCAACGCACAGCTTATTCTCAATTAAATTCGAAATTATATCAAGACACTATAATCTCTAGGTTTACTTTTACGATACTCAAAACCAAACGCCATAAACCAAGGCTTTTGAAGAGTATCCTGCTTGTTCACCTTGTGAACCGAGGCATTATCCTACTAAAATTCAGATTATGCAGCTAGGGCGTAGTTATTCTCGCCGTTTAAAAAGGTAAAATAGATATTAACGAGCATTAATTTCATAGCTCGGCGTGCTTACCACCACATTAATCTCGCTGTCAAAACCAGTCGACCCCAGTAGTGTTTTTCCGAAATTTGATTATTCTTATTTGATGAATAGAAAAACTATTTCCAATTTGACCAAAAAAACTCTCGGGCAACAAATATAATCATAATTATCATATCTTTACTCCCGTTTTTTAATACAAAATTTATACCAATTCATATGACCAAATTCGGTGTTATCAAAGAGCGAAAAAACCCGCCAGATCGTCGGGTAGTGTTTTCGCCAGAAGGTTTAAAATCAGTGATTAATAATTTTTCTAAGGCTTCTTTTGTAATAGAACCTTCTGATGTTAGAGTTTTTGATGACAATGAATATCATAATGCAGGGTTCAAAATTTCTGATGATTTATCAAGTTGTGATGTATTACTTGGAGTAAAAGAAGTGCCTATTGATACATTGATACCTAATAAAAAATACTTTTTCTTTTCGCATACCATTAAAAAACAAACTTATAATAGAGATTTACTTAGTGCAATTCTTGATAAGAATATAGAATTGTATGATCATGAAGTGATTATTAATAAGGAGGGGTTTAGATTAATTGGTTTTGGGCGATACGCTGGGATTGTCGGTACTTATAATGGTTTTAGAGCATTGGGACTAAAGCATGATACTTTTGTATTGCCAAAAGCAGAAACGTTGAATAACCAAGAAGCTTTGGAAGTAACATTATCAAAAATCAAATTACCCAATATAAAGATAGTACTTACTGGCAATGGTAAAGTAGGAAGCGGAGCTAAAGAAATATTAGATACTATGCAAATCAAAGAGGTATCTGTGTCTGAATATTTGAATACTACTTTTGATGAGCCTGTTTATGTGCAATTAGATGTTTTGGATTATAATAAACGTAAAGATGGACGTGTTATTGATAATGCAGATTTTTATACCAATGCAAAGGAGTATGTAGGAGATTTTATGAAATTTGCAAAAGTGAGTGATATGTATATTGCGGGACACTTTTTTGGAGATGGAGCGCCTTATCTCTTTACAAGAGGAGATGCCAGACATAAAGATTTTAAAATCAAGTTGGTTGCAGATATATCTTGTGATGTTGATGGGCCAGTTGCAAGCACAATTCGTTCCTCTACAATTACCAACCCAATTTATGGGTATGATCCAAATACAGAAACAGAGATTGATTTCAAAAAATCAAATGCTATTGTGGTGATGGCGGTTGACAATTTGCCATGTGAATTGCCAAAAGATGCAAGTGAAGGGTTTGGAGAAATGTTTTTAGAATATGTAATTCCTGCCTTTTTTAATAATGACAAAGATGGGATTCTTGAAAGAGCAAGAATGACTCAAGCAGGAAAACTAACAGAGAGATATAGCTATTTACAAGACTATGTAGATGGTAAAGAATAATTTTAATAAAAAATTGACTAATAAATTATGACGACTCAAGAACTAGTAGCACAAATACATAAAAAACAATCGTTTTTATGTATTGGTTTGGATGTAGATTTAGCTAAAATCCCAAAACACCTATTAGAAGAAGAAGATCCGATTTTTGAGTTTAATAAAGCTATTATAGATAGTACACATCATCTGGCAGTAGCATATAAACCCAATACAGCTTTTTATGAAGCATATGGAATCAAAGGGTGGAAATCTCTAGAAAAAACAATTAAGTATTTGAATACAAATTATCCAGAGGTATTTACCATTGCAGATGCCAAGCGAGGAGATATAGGTAATACAAGTACAATGTATGCTAAAGCTTTTTTTGAAGATTTAGCGTTTGATTCTGTTACTATTGCACCATATATGGGAAAAGATTCTGTAGAACCATTTTTGGCTTTTGATGATAAACATACAATACTTCTTGCATTGACTTCTAATCAAGGAGCTTTCGATTTTCAGACAAAAGAGACAGAAGGAAAAGAGTTGTATAAGCAGGTATTAGAAATATCAAAATCATATAAGAATTCTAAAAACCTGATGTATGTAGTTGGTGCTACTAAGACCGAATATTTTTCTGAAATAAGAAAAATTGTACCAGATAGTTTTTTATTGGTTCCAGGAGTAGGAGCACAAGGAGGAAATTTACAAGATGTGTGTAAATATGGATTAAATGATCAGGTAGGGTTGCTTATTAATTCATCTAGAGGTATTATATATGCTTCAAATGATAAAGAGTATGCAAAGGCTGCTGCAGATAAAGCATTAGAGTTGCAAAAACAAATGAAAGAGATTCTGGAAGAAAGAAAATAAAAAAAAGGAACAAGTTTTATAATTCTTGTTCCTTTTTTTATTTTCAAAAGAATGTAAATTAACGTCTATTAGCGTTAAATACTTGTCTTGCATATCCATAAAGACCATATGCGATGAAAATAACGAAAAATGCCATTATTCCATAAATGGCAACATTTAGTAATACTGAATTCATAGCCCCATGTTTTAAATTAGTAAGTAACTATATGTAATATAAGAATTTTTTGAAGAAAAACCTAGGGTAACTTGCTAATTTTTAGTATGTTGTTTGTTTTTCTTGTTAAGAAGATAATAATAGTTTTGTTTCATGATATATAAAGATCAATTAAATAGAGAAGTTGTTCTTTCTAGAATTCCAACCAGGATTGTTTCATTAGTTCCTTCGCAGACTGAATTATTAGTAGATTTGGGATTGTCTGATTGTATTGTTGGTGTCACTAAGTTTTGTGTGCATCCAGCTACAATAAGAAACGAAAAAGTTATAGTTGGAGGGACCAAAAATATCAATTATGATACGATCAAAAAATTAAACCCTGATATCATACTTTGCAATAAAGAAGAAAACACTAAAGAAATTGTAGCTTGCCTACAAAAAGAATATCCAGTACATGTTTCAGATATTTTTTCTCTACCCGAAGCTTTAGATATGATCAAACAATACGGGGAGATTTTTGATAAGCAAACAGAAGCGACAGTATTGATAACTAGGATCAAATCAGAAAAAGTATCTTTTGACACGTTTATTGATAACAAGCCTCAAAAAAGAGTCGCATACTTTATCTGGAAAAAACCTTGGATGGTGGCTGGTAAAGATACTTTTGTAGACTATATACTCAAAATGAATGGGTTTGTTAATGTTTTTGGGAATAAAAGTAGGTATCCTGAAATTACAGAAAAAGAACTTATACTAATCAAAAATGTAGATTTAATACTGTTATCATCAGAACCATATCCTTTTTCTGAAAAACACTTGAAAGAGTTGAGAAATATGACTAATGCAGAAGTCATTTTGGTAGATGGAGAGTATTTTTCTTGGTACGGATCACGTTTGGTAAATGCTTTTTCTTATTTTAAAACGCTTCATTAACTTCTAGGTATTTAGTAATTTTTGTATAAATATTTCTATAAATAGGTTTGATATAAAAATAACTGTATATTTTTGATGTAAATTCATAAACTACAAACTATTGCTTAATTATACAGTATATAACCACCCAGAAAGTACATCATGGGTAACTTTTGTTCATGGAGCAGGAGGTAGTTCTTCTATCTGGTATAGACAAGTTAGAGAATTTAGAAAGCATTTTAATGTACTTTTATTAGACCTCAGAGGGCATGGTAATTCAAAACCTGTTCTTAAAGAAGCATTTAATCCTAAGTATACTTTTGATACAATAACAGATGACATTTTAGAAGTTATTGATAAAGAAGGAATACAAAAATCTCATTTTATAGGAATTTCTTTGGGAACCATACTGATAAGAAATTTGGCAGAAAGACATCCTGATCGAGTGTGTAGTATGATTATGGGAGGAGCAATTATGAAATTGAACTTGAGATCACAAATTTTGATGCGATTAGGTACAGTGTTCAAATCTGTGATTCCTTATATGATTTTGTATAAATTCTTTGCTTTTATTATTATGCCTAGAAAAAATCATAAAGAGTCTAGGCTTCTTTTTGCAAATGAAGCAAGAAAACTATATCAAAAAGAATTTGTAAGGTGGTTTAAATTAACTTCAGAAATTAATCCATTATTACGTTTTTTTAGAGCAAAGGATATTTGTATCCCTACTTTGTATATGATGGGAAAAGAGGATTATCTTTTTCTACCTTCGGTACAAAAGGTAGTGGCAGATCACGAATTATCAGAATTGTTTATTGTTGAAGATTCAGGACATGTTGTAAATGTAGAACAACCAGAAATATTCAATAAAGAGTCAATTGCATTTATTAAGCAAATTTGATTTACAATTTTGTTTAGGCTGACTGCCCTTCAATTTTTTTTATTTGAATCAAAATCTTGTCAGCCTCTTGATGTAGTAAATCACTTTTATCCTTATCGGTAAGTGCCAGTTTATACGAACTCTTCATTAATTTACAGTAGGTATGCTGTAACTTTTCCAATTCAGTTTTATGTTTTAACCAAGCTAACATTTTTTATCTCTTATCATTTATAATACAAAGGTACAGGATAATAGAAAGAGAGTATCTTAATGGCTAGTTAACATAATTTAAAATTGTGATAAATATAACTTATAGATTAGTTTTTAGGTGCTTATCGTGTTTTTTATGAGATTATATTGTATCGATTCAATTATTGAATGACATATGGTATTTGATAGATGATACTTTGATAGATGATACTTTGATATTAGTCTTGTAATGCAAATACTTTTCTCAATAAATCTGTTGTTCTAGAGCTAAACTTTGTTCTGATATCTTTTTCCTCTACAGCAATCATAGTATATACTCCTTTTAGGGCTTGTTGAGTTACATAATCAGTTAGATCAGGGTTAATTTTTTTTGTAAAAGGTATGGTGTTGTATTTTGTGATAATATTTGACCAGATTTTATCTGCACCTACTTTAGAAAAAGATTTATTTATAACTGGGTTAAATTTTTGATAAAGTTGACTTTGAGTCTTACCAGTAAGGTATCTCGTAGCAGAATCATCTTTACCCAAAAGAATTTGTTTAGCATCAGCAAAAGTGATTTGTTTTACTGCATTTACAAAAATAGGAGTAGCTTCTTTTACTGCATCTTCTGCGGCACGGTTAATAGCCTTTAATCCCTCATCTGCAAGGCTACCTAGTCCAATGTCTCGTAAAGTTTTATCTACTTTTTGTAATTCTTGAGGGAGTAATATTTTTACTAGTTGATTTCTATAAAAACCATCTTTCAAAGTAAGTTTTGCTACCTGTTTATCAATACCTTTGTCTAGTGCTTGTCTCAGTCCGTTAGCGATATCAATATTACTTATTCCAAAACCACCACCTGTTGTTGTTTGCGGAAGACTATTGACTACCTGTTGAAGTTCTGCACAGCTAAATAATAAAAAAGCAGTAAGTACAATAAAAATTTTTTTCATGATTTCTTGTTAGATTTGAGATTGTAATTAAATGTGCTACAAATTTAAGATGATTTTAGTCAAAATAGAGATAAGCACCCTTAAATCGTTATTAGAAATTAATACCAATAACATATGAAATCAAATTTAATTTTTTTAATAGTATCTATTCTAATTATTTCATGTAAAAATGAGAAAGTATCGATAAAAAACCAATCCGCTCTATCAAATAAAACCAATCAATATATAACGGTATTAGGAATTGCGCAAGACGGAGGGTTCCCTCATATAAATAACACAGATGAATTTATAGAAACTAAAGAAGGTAAGAGCGATAAAGAGTTAGTAACTTCATTGGGGGTGATTGATATAACAAATGATAAAAAATTTATATTTGAAGCAACACCAGATATGCCCCAACAATTAGCAATTTTGGATGAAAATCATTTGCACAATAATAGGATTGTGGATGGGATTTTTTTAACACATGCGCATATAGGACATTATACAGGGTTGATGTATCTAGGAAGAGAAGCTATGGGGGCAAAGAGAATTCCTGTTTATGCCATGCCTAGAATGCAATCTTTTTTAGAGAATAATGGACCTTGGTCGCAATTAGTGTCATTAAATAATATACAGATCAATCCTATACAGGCAGATAGCGCAATAAGATTGACCAACTCAATACAAGTAGCTCCTTTTTTAGTACCTCATAGAGATGAGTTTTCAGAAACAGTAGGGTATAAAGTTATTGGTGATCATAAAAAAGCATTATTTATTCCAGATATTAATAAATGGTCGCTTTGGAAAAAAAATATTGTAGCAGAAGTAAAGCAAGTAGATTATGCTTTTATTGATGCTACATTTTTTAAAAACGGAGAAATCCCTAGACCAATGGCAGAAGTACCACATCCCTTTATAGAAGAAACCATCACCTTATTCAAAAATGAACCAAGAGAAATAAAAAACAAAATAATATTCATTCATTTTAATCATTCAAACCCAGCAATAAAAAAGGGAGGGCAAGAAAGGCAATCTCTAGAAAAGGAAGGATATCGTTTTGCAAATACAGGAGATATATTTCCTTTATGAAAAAATAACAGTTTTATTATTATAAACCAGTACCTTTCTCTCTATATGGTGTTTGATAGCACGTGATAATACAATTTTTTCTAGGTCACGTCCTTTTAAGATAAAGTCATGTACATTATGTACATGAGAAACACGTACAACCTCTTGTTCGATGATAGGCCCTTCATCTAGATCAGAAGTTACATAATGACTGGTAGCACCTATGATTTTTACTCCTCTTTGATAAGCAGAGTGATAGGGTTTTGCTCCAGGAAATGCTGGTAAAAAAGAGTGATGTATATTTATGATTTTATGAGGAAACTGATCTACAAAATTCGAAGAGAGAATTTGCATGTATCTAGCCAGAATAATAAAATCAATCTTATATTCTTTTAGTAAATTCAATTGCTGTGTCTCTGCTTCAACTTTTGTTGCTTTTGTAACAGGGATGTGTTTAAAAGGAATTTTAAAAGCATCAGCAATAGGTTTCAAATCTTCGTGATTACTTATGATGATTGGGATTTTTACTTTTAATTCACCAGAAGCATGCCTTCCTAAAATATCATAAAGACAATGATCATATTTAGACACAAAAAGAGCCATTTTAGGCTTTTTTTCGGTATTGTACATTTCCCAATGCATATGATAATCTTTGGCTACATGTTTGTTGAAAGAATCTTTGAATAAAGTAAGTTTTTCTTCATCTTGATCAAACTCACATTCAAGACGCATAAAGAATTCCTTTAATTCATGATCTACGTGTTGTTCTATATATATAGTATTACCTTTTTTAGCTACTATAAAATTGGTAACAGTTGCAATGATTCCTTTTTTGTCGGGGCAATTAATTAATAAGGTTGTTTTTTTCATTATAGCCTATGTTTTAGAATATAAACTTACTATTTGAAGAATTAAAACTCCAGTGTTTTAGGTAAATATTCCTATTTTTTAATTGATTCGAGATAGATTGCTGTAATCGATGTGTAATTTTTAAAAAACCAAGGATAATAAGTGCTAAATTTGAATGAAAAATAAAGAAAGCATCAAAGAAGCACTGTTGATTAGATAATTCTAAAAAAAATAGTCATTTTGATGCATATTTCGTAAATTTGCAACATTAAAACTACTTATTATTGTCAATGGAACAAATAGCACCTTACATACCTCAGAATAAAGTTAGAATTGTTACTGCAGCTTCATTATTTGATGGGCATGATGCAGCCATCAATATTATGCGTCGTATTATTCAATCAACAGGAGTCGAAGTCATTCATTTAGGACATGATCGCAGTGTTGAAGAAGTTGTAAACTGTGCTATACAAGAAGATGCTAATGCTATTGCAATGACATCATATCAAGGAGGACACAATGAGTATTTTAAATATATGTATGATTTGCTAAAAGAAAAAGGAGCAACTCATATTAAAATATTTGGAGGAGGAGGAGGAGTAATCCTACCAGAAGAAATCAAAGATTTGATGGAGTATGGGATTACACGTATCTATTCTCCTGATGATGGAAGAGAGTTAGGACTACAAGGAATGATTAATGATTTGGTAAAAAGATCAGATTTTCCTATCGGTGACCAACTTAATGGAGAGGTTAATCATTTAGCAGAAAAAGAAATAGGAGCGATTGCACGTGTTATTTCTGCCGCAGAGAATTTTCCTGAAATAGCCAAAGCTACACTAGATCAAATTCATGAAAAAAATAAAACTTCAAAAACACCAGTATTAGGAATTACGGGTACTGGAGGAGCAGGTAAATCTTCTTTGGTAGATGAATTAGTTCGTAGGTTTTTGATAGACTTCCCTGAAAAAACAATCGGATTGATCTCTGTAGATCCATCAAAACGAAAAACAGGAGGAGCATTATTAGGAGATAGAATTAGGATGAATGCCATTAATTCTCCTAGAGTATATATGCGATCTCTTGCAACCAGACAATCTAATTTGGCACTATCAAAATATGTTGCAGAGGCAATAGAAGTTCTCAAAGCCGCAGAATTTGATCTGATTATCCTTGAAACTTCTGGAATAGGGCAGTCTGATACTGAGATTCTTGAGCATAGTGATACCTCATTGTATGTAATGACTCCTGAGTTTGGAGCAGCAACACAATTAGAAAAAATAGACATGCTGGATTTTGCAGATCTGGTAGCGATCAATAAATTTGATAAACGAGGTTCTCTAGATGCATTGCGGGATGTAAAAAAACAATACATGCGTAATCATCAATTATGGGATATTCCACAAGACCAATTACCAGTGTATGGAACGATAGCTTCTCAGTTTAATGACCCAGGAATGAATACGCTATATAAAGCGATCATGGATAAGGTTGTAGAGAAGACAGGAGCTGCACTCGAATCAGACTTTCATATTTCTAAAGAAATGTCTGAAAAGATATTCGTGATTCCACCAAGTAGAACACGATATCTATCAGAAATTGCAGAAAATAATAGAGCATATGATAAAACAGCAGAAACTCAAGTAGAGGTAGCTCAAAAATTATATGGAATTTATAAAACTATATGCAGTGTTGCCAATGTGCATTTTCTTGGACTGTCAAAGAATGGTATTGATGAAGAAGGACTCCGTCATCAACAAAATGATGAGAATGCAGACTTTTTAAAACTACTCTTTGCAGAATTTGATAGAGTAAAGCTTAATCTTGATCCTTATAATTGGGAAATTATTACAGGATGGGCTGTCAAAGTTAAAAAATATAAAGACCCTATTTATTCTTTTAAGGTAAGAGATAAAGAGATAAAAATAGAAACACATACAGAGTCCCTGTCTCACAGTCAAATTCCAAAAGTAGCGTTACCCAAGTATCAGGCTTGGGGAGATATCCTCAAATGGTGTTTACAAGAAAACGTACCAGGAGAATTTCCGTATGCATCAGGATTATATCCTTTTAAGCGTACAGGGGAAGATCCTACACGTATGTTTGCAGGAGAAGGAGGGCCAGAGCGTACCAATCGCCGTTTTCATTATGTAAGTTTAGGAATGCCTGCAAAAAGGCTATCTACAGCTTTTGATTCGGTAACTTTATATGGTAATGATCCTGATGTCAGACCTGATATTTATGGTAAAATAGGTAATGCAGGAGTATCTATCTGTTGCCTAGATGATGCCAAAAAATTATACTCAGGATTCGATCTTACGCATGCAATGACCTCTGTAAGTATGACCATCAATGGTCCTGCACCTATGTTATTAGGGTTCTTTATGAATGCAGCAATTGATCAGAATTGTGAGAAGTATATAAAAGAAAATGACTTGGAGGCCGAAGTAAAGGCAAAAATTAAAGAAATATACAAAGATAAAGGAACAGAGCATCCAGAATATCAAGGTGAACTCCCAGAGGGTAATGATGGGTTAGGATTGATGCTGCTTGGTATTACTGGGGATCAGGTATTGCCAACAGATGTATATACTCAAATAAAAGCTCAAACTCTAAATACAGTTCGTGGAACTGTACAAGCAGATATTCTCAAAGAAGATCAGGCACAAAATACCTGTATTTTCTCTACAGAATTCGCGTTGAGATTAATGGGGGATGTACAAGAATATTTTATCGATAGACAAGTACGTAATTTTTATTCAGTATCGATTTCAGGATACCATATTGCAGAAGCAGGAGCAAACCCAATTACACAACTGGCATTAACATTAGCAAATGGTTTTACCTATGTAGAGTATTACCTGAGTCGTGGTATGGATATTAATAAATTTGGACCTAATCTATCCTTTTTCTTTTCTAACGGAATTGATCCAGAATATGCAGTAATAGGACGTGTAGCTAGAAAAATATGGGCAAAAGCTTTGAAAAATAAGTATGGAGCAAACTCCAGAGCTCAGATGTTGAAATATCATATTCAAACATCAGGAAGATCACTACATGCTCAGGAAATTGATTTTAATGATATTCGTACAACATTACAAGCTCTGTATGCAATCTATGATAATTGTAATTCATTGCACACCAATGCGTATGACGAGGCGATTACTACGCCAACAGAAGAGTCTGTAAGACGGGCAATGGCAATACAACTGATTATTAATAAAGAATTAGGATTGGCAAAAAATGAAAATCCAATTCAAGGATCTTTTATTATAGAAGAGTTAACAGATTTGGTAGAAGAAGCTGTATTGACAGAATTTGATAGAATTACTGAAAGAGGTGGAGTACTAGGAGCTATGGAGACGATGTATCAACGTAGTAAAATACAAGAAGAGAGCTTGTATTATGAAACTCTTAAACATACAGGAGAGTTCCCAATCATAGGAGTAAATACTTTCTTAAGCTCAAAAGGATCTCCTACAGTAACACCAGGAGAAGTTATTCGTGCTACAGAAGAGGAGAAACAATATCAGATTACAATGCTAAAAGAGTTGCATAACGGAAATATTGATACTACAACTGACTTATTAAAAGACCTACAACAAAGAGCAGTCAATAATGAAAATATTTTTGAGGCTCTGATGGAGGTTTGTAAAAAATGCTCACTGGGTCAGATTACGGCAGCTTTATTTGAGGTAGGGGGGCAGTATCGTAGAAATATGTAAAGATTTAAAATCTAAAAATTAGACTATATAATCTAGTAAAATATACTTATAGGTTGAAAAGCCTTATATTTTTTATCAAGGAATGACAAAAGTAATGATCAGTTATTTTTGTCATTCCTTTTTTTGTAATGAAAAACTCTACTCGCACTCTATTTAAAATTAAAGAGTATTACAGAGACTTTTTGCGGCTTTATTCCTGCTCTTTACGTTGCAAATATATTCTTAGATAAGAATATATTTGTACGATTAATATTACTTTCTAACCCGATTTATACATTAGAACTTCGTTATAAAGCTTGATAGTACAATAACAAAGAGATGCTTTCTTAATTTTAGCGTAGCATCACCACGATTAAATTAAAAAATGTAATGTCACGCCCGTTTTTGTAGAACTTGCAAAATGTAATAGATTTTTCTAATGCATAAAGTGAATCTAAATATAAAAATTACTCTTATGAGAGCTCTAAAACATATGTTTTTCTATTCCATTTTTTTGTTGACAATAACCAATCTTTCTATGTATGGACAAGAAGGGGGTAAAAAGACGTTGGCAGATAGCGTATATTCTAAAGAACTAAAACAGTATCGGGAGTATACAGTATATCTGCCAAAAACATATTATTCTCAAGAGAATAAAAACTATGAATACCCAATTATTTATGTGTTGGATGGTAATAAAAGAAAAGATCTGGTACATACCATCTATCAATTTTTGGCAGATAATAAGAGACCGATGATTTTAGAATCTATCATTGTTGCTATTAATCAAGTTGATAGATCGTATGAGTTAACGCCAAGTAAAGGAACTCATTTTTTTAATGGAATAAAGATTCCTGAAACTATGAATATGGGAGGGGCAGATTCTTTTTATAAATTTATAAAAAATGAACTACATCCTGAAATACAAAAAAAATATAGAACCAATGATTTTGTAAACCTTGTTGGACATTCATTTGGAGGGCTTTTTGCACTGCATGCTATGCAGGAAGATGCCTTTTTTAAAGGTGTTATTGCAATAGACCCTAGTTTATGGTGGAATAATGGTGATTTGGTAAAGGAGTATAACTTATTTTTTAAAAAGAATAAGAAACATAATTCTATGTTATTTCTTGCAGAAGCTGGACCAAAAGAAGATAATTTACATTCTATAAGTATAGAGAAATTTAGAAACCTTATAGAATCTCACAAAAAGGAAATGTCAGATTTTGAATCTATTTTTTATAAAGACAAAAATCATTACACGGTTTTGATTCCTGCAATTCAAGATGGATTGACACTGCTACTAAATGATACTAGTTTTAGGCATTTAGATAGTAGAATGACCAAAGGGTATGTAAAAGGAGAATTTAATAAAAAATCATCAAAGATAGCTGTACAACTACAACCATCACCTACACGAATTGTAACCTATGGAGATTTGTGTATGATGAAGAGTATGCCAGAAAAAGCATTAGAATTTTATAGCTGGGCAATAGAAGCAGGTGTTTCTGATAAAAAATTAGAAGAAAAAATACTTCGAATAAAGAAAGTAATTTTTGAAAAGAATAATTAGAAAACAATATAAAAGAGATTATAGACTATTTGTTGTAAAGAATCTATAAACTCATCATCCATAAACGCTGTAAGCGTCTAAATTTACGAAGCTCTCTGCGTAATAAGATTAAAAACTCCTTTCCGTTACTCTCAGATTGTTCTAGGCGCTCACAATTTTTATATAGCCTATTAGTAATATGTATAAGAGAGGTTGCTTGTTTTATACGCTCATCTTGATATGCTTGATTCTCTGCTTTGATTATTTTAGGAGCCAATGCATCAGATTGCCTTATAATATCACCAGTAAAATAAATATGAGGATTTTCATTACCATTATGTTGTAATGTGGATAAGTCATGAACAAGATAATTAGAAATGCTTCTAGAAAGTGTAAATATCTCTAGTGCCTTTTTATATAATCTTTTATTTCTAGGCTTTGATCTCATAGTGGTTTGTTAATTCAAAAATAATGCTATTTTTGTTATTAGTACTTTAGTATTTAAGGTTAAATGGCTAATTTGCTTTAATTATTGATTAATATTGTTGTTTTTTGATTAATAATAAAGGTGTTGTGGTTAGCTTATAAAATGCCTAGATGTAGATGGTATGAAATCATGAATTAATGGTAAATACAGATATTCAAAATAATATAAATAGGCAATAAAAATCAATACATGAAAATCGATACGACCAATTGGGAAATTTTGGAATGCCTACAACAAAATGCACGGTTATCTAATGCAGAAATAGGTAGAAAAGTAGGGTTAAGTTCTCCTGCTGTGGCAGAAAGAATAAAAAAAATGGAAGATTATGGTATCTTAAAAGGATATCAGGCAGATGTTTCTTATACAAAAACAGGGTATCAGCTAAAAGCAATGATTACATTACGAGCGTTTATGGGAAGATTAAAACCGTTTCTAATAAAAGTTGCTGATTTTAAAGAGGTCATGAATTGTTATAGAATTACAGGAAACGAAAATATAATTATGGAGGTTATATTAAGAGATCAGATACATCTACAAGAATTCATAGATCGTTTGATAACATATGGTGAGGTTAAAACTCATATTATATTATCTAATCTTATAGAGAACAATCCAATTACAAAAAATAAAGAATTGAATGGGGCAGAAATTTAATTTTTGGCATAAGAATTGATATATTTGTAGTATAAAACATCTTAATCTTGTGTGAGGACATTAGTTAGGGAAACTAAAGAGAGTACGAGGGAAAGATAAAAAACGTCTGGAGTAATTCAGGCGTTTTTTTCGTTATTTAAAGAATCTTTTTTTATTTTTATAAAGTAGGAAATGCATCTTTTTATACCTTTTTCAGTCTTATAGATATAATATATAAATTTATAAAACTATGAAAAATAAAGAATGCACCTGCACGTGTTCAAGTTGTGCAGAAGGACAATGTGGTAATTGTTTAAACACAGAATGTACTAATTGTTAATTTATAGTATCGGTTCGGTGATATCAAAGTAATTCAAAATGATATCTCATACTATCACCGAACCGATATAATCTCTTTGTTTTTTCTTTATGGAAACAATACATTTCTGGGAAACATATCATGACGATATTAGGCTTTTTATAAAAAGTAAAGTCAAGAATGATCATATTACAGATGATTTGGTACAAGAAACTTTTATAAAAGTCCACAATAAGAAAGATACATTAAAAGACGAATCAAAAATTAAACCTTGGTTGTTTACTATTGCTAGGAATACGGTTTATGATTTTTTTAAAGAAAGTAAACAACAGGCAATCGAAATTGTAGAAGAATCTACATATGAAGAAATAAATACAGAGCCTGAGCACTCTGAGAAAGATTGTTTACCAGGGTTAATTAATGCACTCCCTCAGAAATATAGAGTTCCATTATTTTTATCAGATATAAAAGGGTATAAGCAGGAACAAATAGCAGAACAACTACAATTACCAATATCCACAGTAAAATCTCAGATACAACGTGCTAGAAAACTAATCGTAAAAGGATATATGGAGTGCTGTAATTACACTATGAATAACAAAGGGAAATTAGTGGGCGAAACCAAAAGCAAAGAAAACTGCAAAATCTGTAATAAAAAAAAGCATTAAAATACTGCATAAGTATAGCAAGTGGTGTTATTTTTATACTACTTAATTATAAAACTGTAGAATTGTGCAAGTGCTTACTCTCAAAAAGTACCTTTTTTTTAGCATACTATTTTTTACAATAGTGAGTTCTGGTCAAAATACACTCACCCTCAAGAAAGGTATTGTAAAAGATTCTTTGGTTATTCCTTCAACAGGAAATCGTTTTAGTATTTATTTACCTAAATCGTTTGATTTGAATAAAAAATGGCCAATACTTCTAGGGTTTGATACTACAGGGGAAACTGGTAAAACTGCGACGTTATATAAAAAAGTAGCTGAGGAGCACGGGTATATAGTTGCTATAAGTAATTTTCTAGAAGATCAAAAAGAAGGAAAAAAGATAAAGTATGTCTCAGATTTTATGAATCATGTTTTTTCTCTTTTTCCTATTCAAGATAGAAGGGTATATCTAATAGGGCAGGAGAGTGACGCCAGACTAGCAAGTCTTATTCCTCTAATATATACTGATGAGGTTTTTGGGGTAATTGCAATAAATGATAGTTATTACTATACTCCCGAAATAAAAATTAAAAAGAACTTTTCTTATCTAGGTATTATAAGTGCCGATAATTATAGGTATTCCAGCTTTTTAAATAATAAAAAATATCTAAAAAACAAGGCAATACCCGCAGATGTCTTTGTATATCAAAAAACGGTAGCAGATCAGCGCTCAAAATTGATAGGTAAATCACTTTCTACATTTACTCTTCAGGCAATGGCAAAAGGTAGGGTGCCAAAAGACACACTTTGGGTCAAGGGGCTCTTTCAAAAAGATATGATACAAGTGATATCATATATAGATACAGGGTTGTTTTTAGAAGCTTATAATGAAATAGAACGCATTCGTAGTAAATACGGGATGTTTATGGAAACGACTCATCTCAAAGAAAAACAAAAAGAAATAAAAAAAGAAAAAGAATACAAACGTCAGAAACGGTTGCAAACTAAGTATTTTAAGAAAGAACGTTTTCTCAAAGAACTATATGCATATTCTTTAGATATTGATGTAAAAGAAAAAAAGTTTGAAAATTTGGGTTGGTGGAAATATCAAATTTTAGAATTAGACTCTCTGCAACAGAAAAAAGAAAAATATGCTTATAATATGGCGTATAGAACCAAAGGCTATATGAAGTATCTTGTTGATACCTATAAAAAAGTAATAGCTACTACTAATAATAGTTTAGAAGAACGATTGCTTCTAAATATTTTAAGTACTATAATTGATAAAAAAGATTTTACGTCCTATCTAGAAGTCATCTCATTGAGTGCTGCGGATCAAGATAAGGAAACGGTTCTTTTTTACTTAGAGCAATTATTAGAAAATGGATACAGTGATTTTAATACATTATATACCATAGAAGGAACCTTATCTATAAGAATGTCTGAAGAATATAATAGAATGATCAAAAAATACCTTGGTAAATCAAAGTATTTCTTTTCAAATTAAATTGAAATCTTAAAATTTTGTGTATTTCGTCGAATATTTATGTTTTTTATCGTTATTTTTTTTGCTGATACTGTTTTTTTGCAGTATATTTACAATAAGAAATAATACTTTGGTGTATGTCTCAAAGCTAACATTTTAGATTGTATGACGATACGGATTAAAATATTAGTTTGGAATACATCAGGGTCGAATTAGGTGTGAGGACATTAGTCTTAAAGACCCCAGATCTTGAGCTAAAGAGAGTACGTAATTTAACCCTATATATAAGAAAGCGTTCCAATAAGGAGCGCTTTTGTTATATACTAATTTATTTGATAACTAGATAAGGAATATTTTTTAACTCCCAATCAATAACCAATCCTTTGGCAAGTGATTTTGTGATCTCAGAGCCATATAGGTACTCACATAAATACAATGCAGCTTCAAAACTCTTTGCACCTCCAGCAGAGGTAATATATTTTTTATCATGCACAAATAAGAGATCATGTCTGATATCGAGTTCAGGAAACATGGCACGCATTGTATCGATATCACCAGGAAAAGTAGTAGATACACTATGATCAAGTAAGCCAGCCTTGGCAAGTATGGATACGCTAGAGCAAGCTGACCCCCTCCCTAGATCAGTATTAGGCACTATATATTAGCTGCCGTTCTGTCGGATA
>NZ_PGUB01000025.1:0-51322 GCF_002924285.1 Aquimarina sp. I32.4
TTTATTTCTTCTTCTCACAACCTAAAAATAAGGATTTTTAAAACAAAAGATAAACTAATTTATGCTCTTATTAATAAGTGAAACAATACAGTAATGGTTACTATCTCACTTGTAGCCATTCTAAATTTTCGATTTCTGGTCTTTTTGCCTGTAGTAACTTGTCTTTTTCGCATAGCAGGCTCATAAACAGCACAAAAATCATCAATAGAACAAAATATTTCAGTAATTTTATCTTTAAAAATCATAAGTAGAATTTAATTTAAATATTTGAATGTTAGATACTTAAATATAATTATTTTCTGCTTTTTCTACAAGTAAAAAAAACTATTCCTTACGTCGAACTCAGGTTGATAGGTAAAGGTTGGTAATTTCTTTTTGAGATATACCTATGAATTCATTGGATGTAAAATGAGTTTTTTTTAACGCTATTATTTGTTTAGCAGGGTATATAATGTATGCATTTTTGAATGATGGAGCTATTTCTGGAAAATTGTTTTTTTGATGAGAATAGTGTGATAAAAAATCATTTAACTCTTTGTATCCTTCATTGTTTTTGGCAAGTCCTACATATAAAGGTTGATGATTGTTTCTGAAATCGATACCTATAATTGGTTTGATATGATGTTCTTTTGCTTTTCTAACAAAATTTAAACAGGCAGATGTGTTATTGATATCAGTTAGTGCAAGGCAGTCTATATTGTTTTTTTTTGCTAGTTCCAGAAGGTCTGTTTCAGAAAAGGTTCCATAACGTAAACTATAGTATGAGTGGCAGTTGAGATACATAATAGGGATTTTTGTTTTTACTCCTGATTATTGTTTTCTGTGTGCTAATACAATTGGTGGTTTACCATCGAATGGGTTTTGTATTCTGCCTATGGTGGATGCTCCTATAGCAGCAGCTCTGATAACACTGCGATCACCGTATCGCCCTCTTATAGTATCTAGTGCTTGGTATAGGTTAAGTTGTTTTTGATCATCGTCAAATAGATTAATTTGATAGTTACCACTGACTAGGTGGCTATATCGTATGCCTATTAATCTAATTAGTAATCGTTTTTGATATAGTTTTTCAAATAATTCTAGAATTTTAGGAATCAGAATATGATCTGCACTGGTATATGGTATTTTAACTTGTTTGGTATAGGTGTTAAAATCAGAGTATCGAATTTTTATGGCAATACATGCTGTTAGCTTATTTCCTCTACGCAATTGGTAGGAGAGGTTTTCTGTCATTGCTATGAGTAGGTTTCTGAGCATATGTATGTTGGTAGTATCTTTGTCAAATGTTCTTTCTGTAGATATTGATTTACGTTCAGAAAAAGCAATAACTGGAGTGTTGTCTATTCCGTTTGCTCTTTTCCATATGGTTACTCCATTTGTACCTAGTACTCTTTTCATAAGATCAGGGGGCATATCTTGAACGGTTTTTATATAACGAACTCCTAAGTTGCGCAAGATTTGATATGTTTTGTTACCTACCATTGGTATTTTTTTGACTGATAAAGGAGCAAGAAATGGTTTTTCTGTGCCAAAATCTATTTTTAATTGATTATTAGGTTTGGCTTCATTGGTAGCTACTTTGGATACTATTTTGTTACTAGAGAGGCCAAAAGAGATGGGGAGTCCAGTTTCTGTAATTACTTTTTGTCTCAACTCTAGTGAGTATTTATAGGCGCCAAAAAATTTATCCATACCTGATAGGTCAGCATAGAATTCATCGATACTTGACTTTTCAAGTACAGGAACATTCTCTTTGATTATTTCTGTAACTAGATCAGAGTATTTGCTATATGTATTGGTATTTCCTTTTATAACAATAGCTTCAGGACAGAGTTCTTTGGCTATTTCCATAGACATGCCAGAGTGGATACCATAGGATCGTGTCTCATAGCTACAGGCGGCTACAACACCTCTATCACTTACTCCACCAACTAGCAGAGGTTTTTTTTGTAAGGTGCTATTAATCATGCGTTCTACGGATACGTAGAATGTATCTAGGTCAAGGTGTAGTATAGTTCTCAATATAAAATATTATGGAATAATTCCATTTAATTATATGGTGATGTGAATTTTTTATTCACAAAAGAGATAAAAAAAACGACACCTTGGAGAAGGTGCCGTTTCCGAAAAAATTTTATTTTGGGGCTACAAAATAAAATTCAGTATCGATTAATTTTCTGCCATATTATAGGTGGCAAATTGTTGCATAGCGGTTTGGGTTAGTTCTTTTGCTCTATTTACATAGAAGTTTTTTGTATCATCGAGAGATTCGTTTTTCAACTCGTTTTCACTTCGTACGTAATCGGCTTGTGCTTCGAATTTGGATTCTTCATTTAGTACAACACTTAATTCTTGTAGTGCGTTTTCTAATTTTTGAAGAGCTTGTTCTGCTTTTGATTTTATAAGGGATTGTTTTTCTAATTCAACAGCTCGTTTTGCTTCAAATTCAGCTTTTATTTTATTTTGTTCAGCTATTCGTTGTTCTAGCTTTTGTTGTTCGATTTCTAATTGACGACGTTTTGCTTCTAATTCTTTTTGTTTATTTGCTACTTCTTGCGTTGCTTCAGCTAATACATTATCCTCTTCGATAGATGCTTCTTCTGTATTAGAGTAGCTAGCGCCGTTAGCTTGGCAAGAGGTGAGTTGTTCTAGAAGTTTGGCTCCTAGTTCTTTTGCGCGTTTAGCATAATACCTACTACGCTCATAGGTGTCTTGTTCTAATGAGCTTTCCATATCTACTCGAGCTTGATATGCAGTTTCATTTGCTGGTTTGCAATCACATTTATCTGATAAATCTTCTACTTTAATAAAGGCAGTTATGGCTTTGTCTGCATATTCCTGTGTATGGAAGACATTATTCGCCCCATGTGCTTTCTTACTATGTGAGTATGCATAACTAGCAGCTGTCAACGCGTCTTCATATGCGTCTTGTGCATTAGTTGTTGGTATAAGAAATAACAATACTATGGGGAGTGCAATTTTTTTCATTCTTTTGGGGCTTTTAAATCACATACAATAATACAATATTTTATTAGTAAACTCCAAGAAAAAACGTCATTAATCGATAAAAAGCGCATTTTACCTTGATTTTTACGGTAAAACCTTGATAAAGGTGATAAATATCCTACTGTATGTGAGGGAATAGGGGGTTTATATTCTGTGTTGCTAATAGAAACGATGGGATATATGTAATATTATGTTTTTTCGTAATTTTTTAAAAATAAATTAATGATTTGTGGTATTCTTTTGTAAGCTAATTACGTACCTTACGTCTAAATACCTTATGAAACAATTAGTTATATCTTCAATAAATCATAATCTTAATAATGCGATTGCTTTACTTAAGGCTATAGATACTGGTACGTATCAAAACAACTCTGTAGGTCCGTATTATTCGAGTATAGGTTCTCATATACGTCATACGCTTGATTTTTTTGATTGTATTATTAGTGGATTAGACTCTAATAATATTGATCTTACTGCTCGTAAACGGGATGAATTATTAGCGACCAATAAGGAGGTTGCAATAGAATATATATACAAACTTCAAGAAACATTAGTTTCCTATATTGATGTAAACACGGGATACCTGATTCATGTTACAGATAATATGGGGAAAGGAAAGATAACTGTTAATTACACTTTAGAGAGTATCCTTTTGCATGCAAATAGCCATGCAGTACATCATTATGCTACTATTGGATATATTCTTGATCGTTTGGGTGTGCGTATAGAAATTCCTGAATTTGGTTATAATCCTACGACTCCGATCAATAAAAGAGAGGGGATATAGTCAAGGTTATATTATAGGGAGTTATTTTTTTTGCCAAACATTGATTCCATAATAGTTTTTAGACCTCTAAAAGCCATAAAAATGGCAAATGCGGCACCAATTATTCCTAGTATTAGTATTAGAATATATAATGGGTGATCTTGGTTTTTGAAAGCAGAATGAATAATCACTGGGCTGATAAACATGAAAATAAAAGCAATTGCCATGCGTTGTACGCCTTTACCTAATATTTCTTTATTTGTTCTTTTGGGTTCCATAATTTTTTATTGCATTGCGTACACTTTTGTACTGTTTCAATAATTTTTCTGCTTGCTCATAGTTGATAGTCAATTCTTCCATGATCATTCGTACTCCTCTGTCAACTAATTTGTTATTGCTTAATTGCATGTCAACCATTTTATTGCCTTTTACATGCCCTAATTGAATCATAGTAGCTGTAGAAATCATATTCAGGACTAATTTTTGGGCTGTTCCTGCTTTCATACGAGAGCTTCCAGTTACAAATTCTGGGCCTACTGTAACTACAATAGGAAATTGTGCGGTGGTTGACAAAGGGCTTCCTTCATTGCATGTAATGCACCCAGTGGTTATATTATTTTTGTTACAATGTTGTAATGCATGGATAACGTATGGGGTGGTTCCTGATGCGGCAATACCGATTACAACATCATTTTTTGAAATATTTTGTTCTTCTAGGTCTTTCCACCCTTGATTAATACTGTCTTCTGCATATTCTACTGATTTTCTGATTGCGGTATCACCTCCAGCAATTAATCCTATAACAACATCATGGGGAACGCCAAAAGTAGGAGGACATTCACTGGCATCTACAATACCTAATCGACCACTTGTTCCAGCACCTATGTAAAAAAGGCGACCTCCTTGCTTAAGTTTTTGTACTGTTTGAGTAATCAGGTTTTCAATTTGAGGTATTGATTTCTCTACAGCGTCAGGAACTGTTTTGTCTTCTTTGTTGATGTTGGTAAGCAATTCATTGATATTCATTTTTTCTAAATGATTATATGTTGAGGATTGCTCGGTAGTTTTTATAAAAGTCATGTTTCAAAAATACTGATTTTTGATTTAGAGAAAGGCTTGCTTTTCTTTTTAATATTGAAATACTATTTTTTTATTGTTACATTAAATTTATCAGCCTCAGAAAGGTTAAAATATCCTAATGCATAATTATCTGTATTGGTAGTGTTAATGATATTACCTCTTAATTGTGCAGGGGGTGTTTGAAAAGGATTTCCTCCTTGTTGATCACTTTGCTCAATAAGTAAACTAGTATACTTATAATACCGTTTATCGATTCCTAAAATCTTGATAGTTACATCACGCCCGTTGACCATATCTTCATAAAAATAAGAGAAATTAAATGGTTTGCCTTGATAGAAACGATCTTCACTTGCCAAAAATAAATCAAAGTCAAAGTCAAAAAGATAAAAATCATTTCGGGTTCCGTCGTCTGTAAAAAAGATTATAATTTCTGTTTCATCATTAAATAAGGTGTTTTCTCCTTGCTTTATAGTATCAATAGGAACTGTAGGAATAAGTTGTGTTGTTGCTTTATAAGTTTCGTTATTGTACACTACAGTTAGTTCATAGAGAGTACCAAATTGTGGGGTAGGAAATTCTTCTGCGGGAACATATAAACCACTATCTGGTACTTGCTCAAAATTGATAATTGTATTATTATTTGTATTGGTAATATAAACTATTGCACCTTGTACTTCTGGGATGTTTTGATCAAAGAATGGAGCAGAAAGAGTAAGCCGTACTTTGGGGGCAAATTCTATAGGGGTTTCATTAAGGTATAGTTCAAAAGAGGCATCGATTACTAGTTTTGGTTCTCCGTTTGGAACATCTACTTCTACAACATCTTCACAGCTTACCAATACTAATATTCCAAGTATAAGAATTATTAATTTCTTCATTTTTTTTAAAATTTAAAATTATAAGCTATCGCAGGTATAATACCAAAAATAGAAGTCCTGACAGCTTCATTTGCATAGGTGTCTTTGTTTCTTGCAAAATTAATTGATGCTGCATTTTTGCGATTATATAAGTTATAAATACTGAATACCCATTCTCCTTTCCATTTTTTTGTTTTGTTCTTTCTAGGAGTGAGTGTAGCAGATATATCTACTCTGTGATAGGCTGGTAACTGCTCGCTATTTCTTAGCCCATCAAATAGTGGAATTGATAGTCCTTGATATTCAAATTGACCTGTGGGGTAGTTGGTAGGTTGCCCTGTTTGAAACACAAAATTAGCTCCAAATTTCCATTTTTTATTTACCTCATAACTTCCATTAAAAGAGATGTCATGAGTTTTATCATAAGAGGTTCTATACCATTGCCCGTTATTAATTCCAGGCTCTTGATTTGTTCGGCCTAATGTTTTTTGTTCTGATCTTGATAGGGTATAGGCTAACCAACCTTTAAACTTGCCTTCATTTTTTCTGACTAAAAATTCTAGACCATAAGCGCGTGCTTTTCCATTAAGAATATCTTGTTCGATGGCATTATTAGCGATCAAGTTTGCACTGTCAATATAATCAATACGGTTTTTGATGTCTTTATAAAAAAATTCTGTTTCTATTGTGTACTTATCATCGTTTATGCTTTTGAAATATCCTACTGCGTATTGATTAAGCAATTGTGGTTTTATGTATTTACCACTGGGGGTCCAGACATCTAGTGGAGTCGGGGAGTTGGTGTTGGAGAGTAAGTGAAGGTATTGTGACATTCTGTTATAACTTGCTTTTATAGAGGTATTGTTATTAAAAGCGTAGGCAAGGGTAATTCTGGGTTCTAGATTGGTAAAAGTCTTGATGATATTACTTCTGCTATATTTTTTGATACCAATACGATCGTTTCCTTCATAGAATTGTAGTTCTTGATTATAAGAAAGAGGGTTGTCATTTTGATATATGTTTAATTCTTCTTGCCCAAATCTGATAAAATGACTTGCTCTAAGACCGTATTGAAGTGTTAAATTGTTTGATATTTTATGCTGTGCATCTATATATACAGCGGATTCATTGGCGTATTTATCGATAAGTTTTTCTCTATTGATTCCCGATTTTTTGTTATTAGGTTTAATTTCACCAGGGTTAAACTTAAAATAAATGGAGTTGATTCCGTAATTGAGTTGAAAATTATCACTTATATAATGCTTGAAATCGTATTTGAGATTAAAGTTTCGTATACCAGAATCCCATTTGAATCCTACAAAATCTAGTTCTAATCCATAAAAATAATCAGAGTATATAAGGGATAGATTAGAGAATAATTTATCAGAAAAAAGATGATTCCATCTAAGATTAAGTACAGTATTACCATAGGTGTTTGTGAAAATTTCATCTAGTGCAAATACATCTCTACCAAAATATCCAGATAGATAGAGGTTGTTGTTACCATTGATTTTGTAATTGAGTTTGGTGTTTAGATCATAGAAATATGCAATGTTATCATTATCAAAAAGAGGTAAAAATAGATGTGCGTATGATGCTCTTCCTCCTACCAAAAATGCTCCTCGGTCTTTTGCAATAGGGCCTTCTGCGAGTAATCTACTGGCTACAGCACCTAAACCTCCATTGATTTTATATTTTTTACTGTTCCCTTCTTTTTGGTATATGTCTAATACAGAGGATATACGCCCCCCATATTTTGCAGGAATTCCTCCTTTGTAGAGTTTTATATCTTTTATAGCGTCGGGATTAAAAACAGAGAAGAAACCAAAAAGGTGTGATGAGTTAAAAATCATAGCTTCATCCAATAGAATTAGATTTTGATCGGCTGCTCCCCCTCTTACATTAAAGCCAGAGGCACCCTCACCACCACTAGTAACTCCTGGTAAAAGAATGATGGATTTGATAATATCAGCTTCTCCCAAAACAACAGGTATTTGTTTGATGGTTCCTGCAGTAAGTTTATTAATACTCATTTGAGGGGTCTTGATATTTAGTTTTTCTGTTTTTTCTGTAAGGATTATTTCATCAAGCATTTCTGATGCTTCTGTAAGCTGAATGTTTAGTTTTTTGTCTGTATTCAAATCGATTTCCTGTATGTTGTCTTTGAATCCTAAATAGCTAATTTGTAATTTGTATTTTCCTTTGGGTAGGGTTATAGAATAAAAACCATATTCATTGGTAACGACTCCTTTTGCTATTTCTGGAAATAAAACATTGACACCAATTAGTGTTTCATTACTGGATTTTTCTGAAATAATACCATTAAGAGTAAATTTCTCCTGACTGTAGATAGAGAATGGTGTTATAAATAAGAGTAGTCCAAAGAGAGTGTATATCTGTTTTTTCAAAAGAAACTATTTTATCGATTAAGATTTAATACTGTGGTTCTGTAAAGGAAAAGATATGTTAGGAGTTCTACAACTATTATTTTGTTAATTCTGATTTTTTTGGTATTGGTTTTTTGTATCAAAAAATAGTTGTTATTGTTTAGGTAACATATGATATGATTATGACATAAATAGTTACTTATTTATTATATATTAAAATTATTTAATTATAAACTATTATTTAAAATACAAGTTTTTATGTGCAGAACCCCATTTTTATTAAAAATAGTAATTTTAGTTAATATTCTATCTTGTGGAGTCTCTATACAAGCTCAATATTTAGGAAGAACAGTGTATAAACAACTTACGAATAATGATTTTAAAGAAGTAATTTCTCTGCAATCAGATACTCTTGATGTTATTAGTGGCAAATTAATAAGGCCTGTCAAAATAAAGTTATTAGGTAATTATCTACTGGTTGCTGATATCAGTGCCCAAAAAAATATACATATCATAGATGTTAAAGAAAACACATATTTGGGAGGGTTTATTGATATAGGCAGTGGCCCTGATGAAATATCAAGCCAATGGGGTTTATCAAAAAGTAGTGATACCACTTTTATACTATCAGATACGTATTACAAGAAGTTTCTAGGGTTTAATATTAATGAATTATTGGCTACAGGAAAATTTTTTATACGTGGTAAAATCAATAAAGACGAGATCCCTTATTTTTTTGATTATAATGATGATAAGAATAGTTTGTTATATGCTGGACATTCAACAAAAGAATTTCGTTTACATGAAAAAGACCTAGGCTCTGGAGTAATTAGTGGTTATGGTGGGATATTACATACTCCTGATGGCAAATCGAATGTAATTGAAGTTAGAAATTTTTTATCAGTAGCAAATGTATCCAGTAATAAGACTCATGTTGCTTTTGCATATATTTTTGCTCCAATGGTGGAAGTTTTTGATTATCAAAAAAAAGAAATGAAAACTATTTTATTGCCAGATAATAAAGAACCAACATATCATGTTCGTGAGGAAGAAGGAGGGTTAAGTGTGGGGTCTGCCAGAGATACAACTTTTGAATTTGATGATATCGCGATGTCTGATAATTACATTTAAGCTCTTTACACAAGAAGAAAGATAAGCAATGACCACCCAAAAAATAGTAAGGTTTATGTGTTTGATTATGACCTAAACCCAATAAGAATATACAATTTGGATCGGTATATTCAATTTCTTGATGTGGATAAGGATACTATGATTTACGGATTGCATACAGAACAATTAGGGTGGGAAAGTGCTAAGCAAAAAGTGTTTATCTATAATTTAAAACATTGATAAATAAGGCTGTTTTATGAGTCAATATTTGGTTGCTTAAATTGATTACAATCAATGCTTTATAAATCCACCTGTACATTGTATTTATTAAGGATTTCTAGGTGTTCCTCAATCTCGAATTCTGATTCTTTAAATCGATTACGCCTAGTAATACTTTCTTCTTTGCGTATGATACTTCTTACAAAACGACGCACAGCAGTTTTATCTTCTATAATTAATCCAGGGATAGGGGTGCTTTTGCCTTTATTGTTTTTTGCTACCATTGTAAAATAGCTAGAATTGCAGTGTTTTACTTTTCCTGTTTGTATGTTTTCTGATTCTACACGTACGCCTACTACCATAGATGTATTTCCTACATAGTTTACAGATGCTTTGAGAGTTACTAATTCACCTACTTCTATTGGTTTTAAGAAGTCTACCTTGTCTACGCTTGCAGTAACACAATATGTTTCTGAATGTTTGGAAGCGCATGCAAATGCAATTTGATCCATAAGAGACAAAATATAACCACCATGTATTTTACCACTAAAATTAGAATGAGAAGGAAGCATCAGCTCAGAAATGGTTACTCTGGCTTCTCTATTGGTTTTATGTTTTTTCATAGTGTTTAATTTTACAAGGTTTACAAGGAGATTACTTACTTATTCCTAAAATGAGGAGAAACTTCTTCGACAACATCGATTACAAAATATTTGGTATCCCCAAGCCAAGAGATTTTGGCAAAGCGTTCTTTGTATTTTAATTTTACATATCTACCTTGAAACTTCTCTAGTTTTTTTATGACGTCTTCATTCTTATCTTCAACAGAAAAACTAAATATTTGTGCCCCAGAGATTCCTTGACTAATTTCACCTTCCCAGGTTTTTATTGCTGCTCCTTTGTAGCTAAACTTGATTAATTCACCACTTCGAGTTCCTTCACTATACGAAGCGTAATATATAAATGCATACCATCCTGTAAAAAGCAGTGTAATGGATATTATGATTATAATAAGTATTTTTTTCATGATCAAAGAAATTATAGTATTGGCTCTTCTTTATTTGATAAATCAGTTTTGTTTTTTTACTGAAACAACTTTTCTGATTAATAAAATAAATCCAATTGTAAATATGATTCTGGCTATAATAGAAATAACATTAACACCCATTATAAGTTTAGCATAGGTTTCAACTCCCCATTGGCGACTTACATAAAAAGCGCCTATTAGAGATGCAATAGCGCATAATAACTCAAGTATAGATCCAATAACTAATAGAACACCAGATGGCGATATTCCTTTTTTTGCAACATAGTATAAACAGCTAATTAGAATAAGAATTTGAGCAATAGGACCTATTATACCAATAATTACCCCAGATAGTATTTCAACAAAATTCTGCTCCATTTTTTATGTCGTTGTATTATTTCCTTTTATTGCTTTTTTGATAAGTAAATAAAAACCTATAATAAAAAGTATAGATCCTATAAAAGCAATAAAGTTCACTCCTGAATTAATGATACTATATAGGTTGAATCCCCATGAATCTACTAGCATAAAAAGGAATTGATGTATAATGGCTACAATAAATAATAATATATTACCTATAAGAATTAAGATTCCTTCTTTTGTAGAACCAACTTTACTTATATAATAGATGGCAAGAATTATAAATACAATAATTGGTATGATATAGAATATAATCCCTGTGATTCTAAGTAGGATTTCTGAAAAATCAGTATCGATCATGATTAATTTTTTTTGATTAATTTTTTATGTATTGTTTTATTCATTCTCTTCTGTAGCTCTTTTTATAACAGCTTCGGGAAGAGATTTTTTGGCTTTGGCTCCCATTTTTTTGAGTTTTTCTACACTTGTGATAAGATTACCTCTACCATCTACCAGCTTATTCATAGCTGCAGAATAATCTTTTTTTGCATCATCAATTTTTTTACCAACTCCTGTAAGGTCTTTTACCAAACCTTCAAATTTATCATATAATGCTCCTGCTTGTCTGGCTATCTCAATTGCATTACGTTGTTGTTTTTCATTATTCCACATAGAATCAATAGTACGTAGTGTGGCCAGAAGGGTAGATGGGGTTACGATAACTATATTTTTCTCAAATGCTTGATTGTATAATTTGTTATCTTGATTGATGGCAATAGCAAAGGCAGGTTCTATAGGTACAAACATGAGAATAAAATCAGGAGATTCTATATCGTATAAATCCTGATAGTTTTTTTCTGATAATTGGTCTACGTGACGTTTTAAAGAAGTAATATGCTCTTTAAGATGTACTATTTTTAGCTCTTCATTCTCTTCATTAACATAGCGTTCGTATGCAGTAAGTGCAACTTTGGAGTCAATAATCATTTTTTTATTGTCGGGAAGATAAATAACCACATCAGGCATCACTCGTTGACCGCTGTCTAATGTAAAACTTTGTTGTACAAAATATTCACGGTCTTTTTCTAATCCTGATTTCTCTAATACACGTTCAAGTACCAATTCACCCCAGTTTCCTTGCATCTTACTATCCCCTTTTAGTGCTTTAGTAAGATTGGTAGCTTCTTTACTCATTTGTTCATTAAGGTCTTTAAGCCCTATTATTTGTTGACGCAATGCAGCATGATAGTCTATACTTTCTTTATGAGTTTGTTCTACTTTTTTCTCAAAAGTATTGATCTTTTCTTGTAGAGGGTTTAAAATATTTTTGATATTTTCTTTATTCTGCTCAGTGAATTTATTTGATGTTGAATCTAATATTTTATGAGCTAGGTTCTCAAAATCTTTGGTGAATTTATCTTGAAGCTTTTCTACTTCTTCTTTTTGAGAAGCGTTTTTGAGCATCAGATTTTCGTATTCAGAATTGCGACGTGTGAGCTCTGTGTTGAGAAAATCCTTTTCTCTACGAATCTCTTCACGTTCTTTTGATAATTCTGTATATCGATTTTCTGAAGCTTTTTTGAATTCATCAAATTGAGACTGAATCAAATTTGATCGCTCATTGATAGCACTTTCGTCACTTTTTTTTTGTAATTGGGTTACATATTTACCAATAAAAAAACCAGCAATAATTGATATAATGATTCCTCCAATAGCAATGAAGATGGGTGTGTATTCTGACATGTAACCTATTGTTTATTTTGTTCAAATATAAAGAAGTGAATTCAACTTTTTTCAATTCATTATAAAAATGCCCTTTTTCTCTCAATTTTCCTCTTTTTTTAGCTTCGTAGGGTTGCTATCAAGTGTGAAAAACACTTCAATAGTGCAAAAAAAACTATTTTTTGTTAGAATCAACCAATTAAACTACTCAAAAGATACACAATGAAACTGCTGAAGAGGTATAAGAAATTTGACTATTCATTTTGAGTATTATTTTTCTAGCTTTTTTCTTTCCCGAAGCGGTAATTTTTTGACAATTAAATTATAAGAATCATCAATCCATTGTTTGATAAGTGTATCTGGGATAGAGTGATCTATTATTACTTTGTTCCAATGTTTTTTACTCATATATGAAGGAGGCACTATAGCAGGGTATGTTTCTCTAAGATATTCTACATGATCTGGATTACATTTTACACTGATCGACATAAATGTAGATATATCGGTAGCGGTAAACATTTTTCCTAGTACTTTGAAAACCAAAACATCAGGCAGTCTACTGAAAGGGAAAGATTCTGTAACTCCTTTTTTTGCAATACAATACTCTCTGTATTCTTCAATATTCATTACGATGTGATTTGTAGTGAAATTATGAAATTAATTTCAATAGAAAATTAGTATAACTTGAAAGATTTGTATGCTTTAAATCAACACAAAAAAAAGAGGCTATCTTTTTATGGATAGCCTCTGGATTTTTTTTAAAGAATGGATTCTCTTAAAAAATTATGGATTTACTTCTGTTAATGTTGTTGTTTGCACTTTTACATCAAATGTAATTTGACCATTATTTCCATCACCAGCAACTAATGCTGTGATTTTTATCATTCCCTTATTACCATAGCTGTCTACAAAGTCAATTACATCACCAACTGCCAAGTTATTTATTCTCTGGCTTGCAGGTTGTGTAATGAAATCTAAGTCACTTTTTGTGCTTATTGCATCAAAATCAGCAATAGTTTTAGAGGATAAACCAAAATAAACTTTGTTTAACTCTTCAGTAGTTACACCTCCTATAGTTGGCACATCTATAATATTAGTTGGGTAGTTATTAGAAGAAGCTAAAGAAGCTTTTCCTGTTAGTCCATAGTAATACCCAAAATCCCACAAAGCACTATATTCTTCTCCTTGGTTAATTTTATATACCTTACCATCAAAAATAGACATAAAAGTAGATGAAGAACCATCTCCAAGAGGAGCTTCTAAAAGAGTTTGAGTATAAGATTTTACACCATTACCAACAGCACCATTTCCTGCTTTGATCGTAATTGTACCAAAGTCGTAATCTCCGATAGCATTTCTTTTTGATACATTTCTAAAATCACCTCTTCCTGTAGTTGCCCATAATACATAGGTTACAGTACCGTTTGCACTAGAAGGTGTATCAAAGTCAATATTGAATGTGAATTCTTTTTTATTATCACCTACTAAATCAATAGAGCCATCCTTTTTTTCATCAACAGCTTGATTAGTGAATGCAAATGGCTCATTGGCAGTACCATCTACGTTTTTAGAAATATAGAGTCTTTTCATTGACTTATCTGCAGTAAAAGTCACATTTACTTTTACTGTAGAATTAAGTTTATCTGTTGTGATCTGTATATCACGTTCTGTAGTATTACTGGCATTGGTAGTGTTTACGATAAGATCATAAGTGGTTTCCTCACTAGGGCCTTCTATATCTGTATTGTCATCAGAGCTACAGCTAGTGATCAATGCTGATGAAGCCACTAAAAAGAAGATTGATTTAAGTTTTAACATGTTGTTCATAATAGATTTGATTTTTTGATTCTGCGCAAAAATATTGCTTTTTAAAATAAATTGTACGCATAAGTAACGCCAAAATTGTACAGTTATTCCGTAATATGCTTATTTATTCGATAAAAAGCATGGATAAAGAAGAAGGTAAGAAAGATAATGGAGTTAGGGATGCTTAATTTCTTACCTTGTATGTACCAGATTTAGTGTCAAAATGGATTAGGTCTTCAGGGAAAAGAGAAGAAAACGCACGACATTGTATAAGTTCTTTTGGTCTACCGAATTCAAAACCATCTGGATTCATTACAATCATCTTATCACATAGCTGTATGGCAAAATCAATCTCATGGGTTGAGAAAAGAATTGTTTTCTTGGTCTCAAAAGCTAAACGCTTCAATAGTTTCAAGATGTATGCTTTATGATATATATCTAAATGTGTTGTAGGTTCATCTAGGATGATAAATGGAGTGTCCTGCGCTATTGCTCTGGCAATAAGGACTTTTTGAAGTTGCCCGTCACTAAGTTCAAAACACCGTTTGGTAATAAGATCTGTAATATGAGTAACTTCTATTGCTTTTTGTGTTTTTTTAAGATCTTCTTCTGCCATTTTACCTACCCAGTTGGTGTAAGGTTGTCTACCCAGTGCTACTAATTCCTGAACAGTAAGATTTTTTGAGGCAATTTGTTCTGTAAGAACAATACTGAGTTGTGAGGCGAGTTCTGTAGACTTATAGGATTTTAATTCTCGGTCAGATAATAAAATTTTTCCGTGTAACTGTGGTTGTACTTTTGATAGTGTACGTAATAAGGTAGATTTTCCGATACCATTGGCTCCAACTAATCCAACTAATTCCCCTTCGCGTAACTTTAGATTGATATCAGTAGCAATGACATTAAGCTTTTTGTGTGTACGGTACCCTATAGAAAGGTTTTCTGTTTTGAGAACGATATTTATAGTTTCAGAATTAATAGATTCGTTTTTTATGTTTGGTTATAGTCGTATATCAAATAAGCTTAAATTACTTTAAAGATAAAAAATAGAATTTTAATCTGCTTTTTGATATTTTTTCTTTCTTATAAATAGGAATATCGCTCCAAAAATCAAAAGTATAAGTAATGGGATTAGAATATTGATAACTTGCCATAATGTTTTGTCGGTTACAACTTTTTCAACATTCAAAAATGGAATGTTTACTTCTTTACTTCTGATTTCTATAAGACCTGAATCATCTAGTAGGTAATTTACAGCATTTAATAAAAACTCTTTATTTCCATATTTCAGATTCATAGTAGGGTCATATCCTAATTCTATTGGTCGTCCTTTTTGAGTCTGATTTTTGATAATATCTCCATCTGCAATAACAATCATTTTTGATGAGGTACTCTTATCTTTGTGAGATTCTATTTTATATGGTTTTATACGATCTTTATAGGTTGATTTAAAGTTTCCTTCTAGCAATACGGCTAGGTTTTGTGGTCCTTCTATATAACTTGCCATATTTGGCTTACGTCTAATGATATCTTCTAGTCGGATTTCTTTGGGTACTCCTTCTACTTTGGATTTGTCAGAACTGGTAAGTAATATGGTTTTTTTTATATCATTTTTTAAAGTATCTATTTGGTTTGAAAACTCAAATTTCACAGATTCAATATTTTTTACAATAGGATGGTTTTCTGTACTTTTTGTTAGTGATCCATAATACCAAGGATATGGGGTAAATTGAGTGTCGTTACCTTGGCCAGATGCTAATACTAGTGGTGCAGAGTATAGGTCATTAACCAAAACAGGATTGACTCTTACTCCGTATGAAAATAAAGCGTCCCCAAGTCTTAAATCTTGCATAATTGCAACGGCAGAACCTTCTGGATTCATTAGACTATCAATCTCCATTGTTACAGATTCTAGCAACCATAATGATTTTCCGCCATTCATAATATATTGATCGAGTACGTACTTTTCTTTTTCAGAAAAAGCTTGTGTAGGCTTGGCATTGATTACGAGATCAAATTTTTGTAGCTCTTGCAACGTTTTTTTAGGATTACTGGCTACAGAATCAAGAGTGAATGCTCCTATAAAGTAATAATCTTGTAGTGTTTTGATAAAATCAGCAATATTGATATCAGGCATTTGCCCATTACCTTTTAGGACTGCTATTTTCTGTTTTTTAGGATGTAAAAGTTTGGTTAATCCATCTGTAAAAACATATTCTAATTGCTGTATTGAATTCAGTACACGCTCTTCTGAGGTGGCTCCTATTGTATTTTTGATCAAAGGAATCTTGACACTCCTTTTTTGGTAGCTTATGATTGCCCAGGGAACTACGGTTTCTATTTCTGTTTTTCCGTTTTCTTGTACACTTACTTCCATTGGAGTAAGACCATATTTTTGTAACTCTGTAATAGTTTGAGGGCGTATTTCTTCCTCTTCTAATGGATTTGTAAAAATGTACCGTATATTAGGGTTTATAGCATTGAATTCTTCTAATAATTGTTTAGTTTCTGATTGTAAACGCTTGAATTCTGAAGGGAAATCTCCTTCTAGTAATACATCTACAAGTAGAGGAGCAGAGGCTTCAAATAGGAGGTTTTCTGTAGCTTCTGATAGTGTAAAACGGTGATCTTGGGTGAGGTCAAAACGTTTATAGAGAGAGTTTCCTAGAGATATTATTGCAATAGAGGTGATCAATGTGATACCAACAAATTTTAGTTTTTGTAGTAGTGTTCCTTTCTTTAAGGTGATAACTGTAAGGACGATAAAGAAAAAAATGATTCCTATAAAATAAAGAACATCTCTAGTATCAAGAATACCTTGACTCATTCGCTCATAATGCATTTGCATTCCTAATTGTTCAAAGGTATTATTCAAGATTGCTAGTAAATCATAAGATGCTAATCCGCTAAAGCCAAAGAAAAAGCTAAAACATAAAAAAAGAGCTACCAAAAAAGCAACAATTTGATTATTGGTTATTGCAGAAGAAAATATTCCGATAGCAGTGTATGATGCACAAAGAAGTATGAGAGAGATATAAGATCCTACAATACTTCCTATGTCAAGATTTCCTACGGGATTTCCTAATTGATAAATGGTATATATAGAAATAACACTGGGAATCAGAGAAATACAAATAAGAGATAGACTTCCTAGGTATTTACCTGTTGCCAAATGCCAGTTTTTGATAGGTTTGGTGAGTAATACTTCGAGGGTTCCTTGTTTTTTTTCTTCAGAAAAACTTCTCATGGTTATTGCAGGGATAAGAAATAATAATATCCATGGTGCTATTCTGAAAAAAGGAGAGAAATCAGCAAATCCACTATCTAGAATATTATATTGCCCTTTGAATATCCATAGAAAGAGTCCGTTCAGAATTAAAAATATGGCAATAACCAAATATCCTACAGCAGAGGAGAAAAAGGTATTGATTTCTTTACGTATTAATGCAAACATAGGCTTTCTAAATGTTATTTTTTTAAATATTACGGGTCTTATTTTAACAGTTGGGGTATATGGTATAACTATTTTTTTAAACTTGACTTAGACTCCATGCTTCTGGTTTCTGATTGAATTTATTTTTGGTATTTGCCCAAACACCTTTGAATAACGTAGAGTTTCTATAGTTATTGAGATGCTCTTCTGATTCCCAGTAGCTATAGGTAAAAAATTGAGTTGGTTGGTGTATATCTCTTACTAATTGTAGGTGACTACAACCTTCAAAATTTCTAATTTTGTCTTTGTTTTGTTCAAAATTGTTTAAGAAAGCATCAATTTGATCGGGTAAAAATCCCATTTTTACTATACGTATAATCATTTTTTTTGTTTACATGTTATTCAAAACTAACGCTTACTGTATCTCTATAGTGTAACCCAAAGAGGCTTGAGGCTCCTCCTACAGTTTTGGGATTACTTTTATATATAGCTAATTCTAAATATCCAGAAGAATTAAAAACAGCTAACTTTTTACCATCTTCTTCTCGTTTACTTTTTTCGATATCAAAATTGATAGCATCACTATATCGTTGATATACATTTTCAAATACAGCGGTACGAGCGGTAATTTTAAATTTTCGTCCTTTTCCTATTTCTTCAAATAATTTACGAGTGATATTGGTAATCAAATTTCCATAATTATCTATATAGATAATACTACCTACAATTTGTTTATCACCTAAATTTACAATTGGAGTGATTCCTGTAATAGTTTTGATGTCTGATATCGTTTTACCAATCACTTCTAGAGTTCCTCCTCTGGCAATGTGGCAAGCTACTGTTACAAAAACATCTAATACAGGAAAATTAGATACAATAGTATCGTGAATATTTATTTCTACAATTTTTTCTGGATTGAATTCTGATGTGATCAAACAAATTAATCCATTGTTGGCACAAATAAAATAATGATCATCTAATTTTACTGCAATATGTTTATTCTCAGGATTAAGTTCACTATCAATCCCTATGATATGAATGCTTCCTTTTGGAAAACTTTTATAAGCGTTTTGAATAATATAGGCAGCTTCTGTAATATGAAAAGGTGATATTTCATGAGATATATCAACAATATTAGCTTCTGGTAACTCAGAATAAATAGCACCTTTGACCGCAGATACAAAATGATCTTTAGTTCCGAAATCCGTAGTTAAGGTGATAATTGACATGTACAAGAATTGTTAATATCTTTTGGTTGTAAGCGCTTAAAAATATGTAAATTTGTTATGAAGTTATTCAAAGTTTTTCTTGGGATAACAAAACAAGGTAAAAATCATACGCTATTGTATTTTTTTAATGACTCTGTTGCAGAGTGATTTGATAAATATTTTGTTTCGTTTTAATACTTATTTTGTTTTCCCTATAAAAACATAAAAAAACTTTAGCAAACTTAGTCAATCCTAAAAAAAAATCATACTAAAATCCGTATAGCTTTTGAATGAACTTATTATTGAACTAACAGAAATCAATCCGAGAGAGTTTTTCGGACTTCAGAATAGCAATATTCAATTATTAAAAAAATACTTTCCTAAACTAAAAATTGTAGCAAGAGGTAGTAAGCTGAAGGTGTATGGAGATGAAGATATGCTCGAAGAGTTTGATATGCGCCTCAATATGCTTTTAGAGCATTTTGGAAAGTATAACAAGTTGGATGAGAATGTAATAGAGCGTGTTCTTACTAGTGATAGCAAAGCAGATTATGAAACTTCTGCCAATAGTGGAGAAACATTACTGCATGGAGTAGGAGGTAAATTGATTAAGCCTCAAACGGCAAATCAACGCAAGCTAGTAGAGTCTTGTGGTAAGAACGATATGGTTTTTGCTATTGGTCCTGCGGGAACGGGAAAAACATATACAGGAGTTGCATTGGCTGTAAAAGCACTAAAAGAAAAGCAGGTTAAACGTATTATTCTTACACGTCCTGCTGTAGAAGCAGGAGAAAACTTAGGTTTTTTACCTGGTGACCTCAAAGAAAAACTGGATCCTTATATGCAACCTCTTTATGATGCACTACGTGATATGATTCCTAATGAAAAACTAGATAGCTTTATAGAAAAAGGGGTCATCCAGATTGCTCCAATGGCATTTATGAGAGGAAGAACCTTGGATAATGCCTTTGTTATATTAGATGAAGCACAAAATACTACGCATGCGCAGATGAAGATGTTTTTAACTCGTATGGGTAAGAATGCCAAGTTTATTATTACTGGTGATCCTGGACAGATAGATTTGCCAAGAAGAGTAACTTCGGGACTTAAAGAGGCTTTATTGGTGCTTAAGAATGTACAAGGAATTGGTATGATTTATCTTGATGATAAAGATGTAATTCGTCATAAATTGGTTAAAAAAGTTATTGCTGCCTATAAAGAAATAGAACATAGAAACGAATAAAACAAGTTAGATACTAGTGTTTGATAGGTGGTAATAAACATACAAACATATATTTGACCATAGAATAACGCTTATAAATCACGTGACCCTAATATTCACAAATTAACAAATGAGTACGATACTAAATACAAACTATAATTTTCCTAACCAAAAATCTGTTTACAAGGGAAAAGTAAGAGAGGTGTATAATATAAATGATGAGCTATTGGTGATGATCGCTACAGATCGACTATCTGCATTTGATGTAGTAATGCCAAGAGGAATTCCTTTTAAAGGACAAATTCTTAATCAGATTGCCACCAAAATGATGAAAGATACCGAGGATTTGGTGCCAAACTGGCTAATTGCTACTCCTGATCCCAATGTTGCTGTAGGTCATCTGTGTGAGCCTTTCAAAGTAGAGATGGTTATAAGAGGATATCTTTCTGGTCATGCTGCCAGAGAATACAAAGCTGGTAAACGAACCTTGTGTGGTGTGGCTATGCCAGACGGTATGAAAGAAAATGATAAGTTCCCTGAGCCAATTATAACTCCTTCTACAAAAGCAGATAATGGAGCGCATGATGAGGATATCTCTAGAGAAGAAATATTGTCTACCAATATTGTGTCTGAAGAAGATTATATCGTGCTAGAAGATTATACACGCAAATTGTTTCAAAGAGGAACAGAGATTGCAGAAAAAAGAGGGTTGATCCTAGTGGATACTAAATATGAGTTTGGAAAAACAAAAGAGGGTAAAATTGTGTTGATTGATGAAATACATACTCCTGATTCTTCTCGTTATTTTTATAAAGAAGGGTATGAGGAAAGGCAACAAAAAGGAGAATCACAAAAGCAATTGTCTAAAGAGTTTGTAAGACAGTGGTTGATTAGTAATGGTTTTCAAGGAAAAGAAGGACAACAAATCCCTGAGATGACAGATGAGTATATTCAATCTGTATCAGAACGCTATATTGAGTTGTATGAAAATATTGCGGGTGCTGGCTTTGAGAAAGGAGCAATTACCGATATAGAAAGACGAATTGAGGATAATATTTTAGAATATTTGAAAGGATAACCTTGTCTATAGAGTTATATAGAATTAAAGCTGTTATTTGTAATGAATAACAGCTTTTTTTAATGTTTTTTGTCTCGTGATAAAATATTATGGGTATCTGTTGTATGTAACTAATACCAACTAAAATTTAAAATACCATATTGAATGCCTTTAGACGGATGAATAGAAAAAGAAAACCAATGTTGGTATTTCAAGGCTAAAGCACTAAGTGACTACAAAGGCAAATATTTAAGAAAAAATAACAAACATAATTTATGAGTTACGAATTTAGGGCGTTACTTAATGTAGTACTTTACAGACATACAAGTGGTTTTATATTTTTCCTTTTTAAGAATATCAAAGTCTATAACCCACTGATAACATACCCGAAAAGGCATTGTTTTTTAAATCCATAAACTCTGTACTTGCTGCTGTTGTTAAATCGTGTAGATACGAAAAATTTATCCCTATTCGATATTTATCAAAATCATGAACCAACCCCATTTCAGCTTTTCCTCCAAAAGTGGTAGTATTCATTTTAAAACCAGAAGAGTATAAGGAACTTTTAAATTTTTCTGACCCTACTAAAAAATCCATTTTTGGCCCAATACCGATAAAAATATGTGTATTGTCTTTTAATTTGAATGGAAACCTCATGGTTGTATTTAAGTGAATATAATTCCAAGCTTCTTTGAATTTTGCTTGATCTCCACTCAATAAGGGGTTTTCTTCTTTTCCTCCTTTTCGTAAATAACCAACTTGACTAGAAAGGTAAAAAGATTTAGTCTCCCAATAATCCATCCCGATCAATGCAGAATAAGTAATTATTTTTTTGTTCAAAACATCAATTGCACCATCACTCATAGAACTTGCAACAACTCCGTTCTCTAATTTGATAACTTGTGCAAAAAGTAAAGGTTTTGTAAAAAATAAAATTAAACTAAAGATTATGAGTTTTTTCATAAAAAAATGATTTTTAAGTATGACAAAAATTAATTTTTATTTAAAAAGGAACTGTGAAATATTTTACAGTTCCTTTTTCGATTTTTAAATCTATATCTTTAATATTTAAGGTAATAATATTTATAATTAACTCGTTGAAGAGAACTCGGAATCTTTACAGAAAGACTCTGCCCCAAAACATTACTTCTAACATGAATCATTAATGTATAAACAATAAATTCATTTTTAGTTGGACCACTATTTTGGTAACTAGTTACTCCAAGATCTTGATCAATTAGGTTATTATATCCTACGGGACTAGGAATATTAACAATACAGGTATTAAAAAATAAATTTTCATAATGTTTGGTTTTAAGAGTTAATTATTGATGAAATTTCATTTTAGCATGAAATACTATGTACAAGTAAATGTAATTTTTTTAAGGTTATTTATTCAACTAAATCGTACTAATTTAATGTTAAAAAACGATAGCGTTCAAAACGTTTTGAATAAAACAAAAAAAAGAGAATTAGATTTTGTACCTCAAAAAGATCTTTGAGTTGCACAACAAATTTCATATTTTGACTGAATTAAACTCAGGGATCTTCAAAAATTTAGTCAAAAAGCAGAAGGCAAATAAACATTGTAAGGGATTTATTGTAAAGTAACAATGTGTCAATGCCCCTTTTCATCAAATACCAAAGAAACTTCCTGAAATAAGATATGCAGGGAGTTCTTTCTTAAAACATCTTGGACACTATTGATATAAGACTTGTATTCTATTTAAAATTAAAGTTAAGCGACTTTGTACTCTAATAATTGTATATTATCCTGTAAGCGCTCTTTTACAATATTCATCATACGTTTGTTTAAAGAAGACGAACTTTTGAGATAAGACATATACTCTTCTATGGTAAATTGCCCTATAATCATTCCTTTGAGACTGTTTCTGAATTTCATATCTTTCTGGATCGCATTTTCGATATAATCAAAACGTTTTTCTAGAGATAATTCATAAAATGTATTCTTTCTTTTTTGAATGTAATTTTTGAATACTTCAATTAATAATTCTCCTTGTAATTTTATAATAGGACGAATTGTTTTGTTCTGAAATTGTTCATCATCAGACATGTTTGCAGATACTCTTGCATTTAATAATTGTGGTCGTATTGCTAATAAATTTGTTTCCCTGTTTTCCATATTAACGAAAGTTTACTAAAAATAATTAATTTTTAGGCTTAAAATAAATACTACTTCTATAGTTTTAAATGACTTATAAACAATAGAGAAGTTGCATATGAGGATTAAGGAATAAGGTAAAGTAGTTTATAAAACTTATAAAAAATTGAAGGGTATAGCCAAAACTTAGAATGTAAAAGTATTGGCTATACCTTTCGGGTTTTTAGGTACTATGATATTTTTGATCAATTACTTATTTATAAATTCTTCTTTGGTTATTATTTTGAGAGGAGTACCTCCTGTTTTTTCAAGATATTTATTGAGTTTAGTAATCTGTTTGTTTTCTATATTTTTATATGCTTCTTTAGCATTGTGTAACCTGGTTTCTAATACTTCTTTATTTTCTAATTGAGCAGATGAAGGCTTCTCGAATAAGTTTGTAACATCACTATAGACTTCTGATAGTTTTTCTCGTAACTGAGGTTCTGCCTCGGCAACATAGTTATCACCTGTTGTAACTACCAATGTTTTTTTTAAGGCTACTAATTCATTAATTACAGATGAAGTAATTTTTTGAGAAGCAGAATCTTTTTTTGATACGTTTTTTGCACTTTGTATATTTTGGTCAATTTGATATACTAGATATGCTAACTCTTGCATGTCATCAAATAACTGTTGAGCAGCCTTTCTTTGAACAATTCTATCTTTTTCTGATACTAATGAAATTGGATCATTTTGTAAGGTGATAGTACTTTTATATTGATTTTTACCTTTTGTAAGAACAATATTGTAAGTGCCAGCAGCAACTCTTGGGGCTGTAAATCCACCAAAGGTAAGTGTTTTTCCAGCGGCTACTTTAGGTGCTTTTTTTCTGAAATTCCAGTTAACAATATTGATCCCTTTGGATTTTCCAGGAACAAGATCGACAACTTTATTACCGTTTTGATCTTGAATAGAAAGTGTCATTTTTCCAAAAGTATGCCTCTTCTTTAGGTAGTAAATGATTTTTGCATTGGTATTTGGGTTTTCTCCTTTGAATTGAAGTTTTGTGCTACCTCCACCAAAACCACTTTCTTCTTTGATAGTAAAAGGTGGATTCTCAAAAAAGTGAATATTTTTGGTAAGAACTTCTTGAGTTATTTTTCGCAAAGGAGAAATATCGTCGATAATTATGATACCTCTACCATGAGTCCCTAATACCAGATCATTGGTTTTCTTTTGTAAATCAATAAAGTGAACTGCGGTTGCAGGCATATTATTGGTAAAACGAGACCAGTGTTTACCACCATCAATGGTAATGAATAACCCAAACTCTGTACCTAGATATAGAATGTCTTGGTTTACATAGTCTTCTTGGATATTTCTAGCAAATCCAACAATGTCATTGGTAACAAGAGAGCTCCATGTTTTTCCGAAATCTGTGGTTTTGTATACGTATGGCTTCATATCTCCTGTGGTATGACCATCAAAAACAGCATAGGCAGTTTCTTTGTTATGTGTACTTGCTTCTATATGATATACCCAAGTGTTTTTTGGCAGTCCTTGTATATTGGCTACTGTATTGGTCCATGATTTTCCACCGTCTTGTGTTACTTGTACGTTACCATCGTCTGTACCTACCCAAATTATATTTTGATCAATAGGAGATTCTGCAATAGTAAAAATGGTAGTATGTGTTTCTGCTCCTGATTTGTCTACAGAAAGCCCACCAGATTCCTTATCCTGTTTGGCAGGATCATTGGTGGTAAGGTCTGGTGATATTTTTTTCCAGTTATCCCCCATATCTTCGCTTATGTGCAGAAATTGACTTCCCATATAAAACCGATCAGGGTAATGATTGCTCACTGCCATAGGAGCGTTCCAGTTGAAGCGCAGTTCAGCTTCTCCTTTTATGGGTAATGGTTTTATATTTTTTGTATAGTTTCTATCAATGTCATATCTCCATACATTTTGAGCACCCTGCATTTCTGAGTAGATAATCTTTTTGCTAGGATGTCTTAATACTCTAAAACCATCACCATATCCAACAGGTTTCCAGTCTCTGGCCTCTATTCCACCTGGAGAAGATGAGGGACCCCACCAAGATCCATTGTCTTGTAGCCCTCCGTAGATGTTATATGGTTCTTCGTTATCTACACTGATATGATAAAACTGAGATATAGGTAGGTTATCTACCATGTCCATAGTAGCTCCGCCATCCCAGCTTCTATATACACCGCCGTCTGTACCAACATATATTCTATCAGAATTATTAATATCAAAAACGATATCATGAATATCAGCATGCATACTACCTAAATTCTTAAATGTCTTCCCACCATCTCGGGAGATAGATCCAAATAATCCACCTTTGATAAGAATATCAGGATTTTTGGGATCGACAACAATTCTAGAGAAATAAAAAGGTCTTACCACAAGCCCAAAATCTCCATTTAATAACTTCCAATTGGCTCCTGCATCATCAGAACGATATAATCCTTTATTTTCTTTACTTTCTATAACGGTGTATATTATTTGTGGATTTGAAGGGGAGATTGCCAATGCAAGTCTACCAAGATCTCCTTTGGGGAAACCATTGTGTATTTTGTTCCATGTTTTTCCTGCATCTGTTGATTTATATAATGCACTATTTGGTCCTCCAGAATTAAATCCCCATGGTGTTCTCCTAAACTCCCACATAGCAGCATATACAATGTTTGGGTTTTTGGGATCTATAATCACTTCATTAGCCCCAGTTTTTTGATTAATGTAGAGTATTTTATTCCATGTTTTTCCTCCATCTATTGTTTTATATACTCCTCTGTCAGAACTATCACTCCATAGCGCACCTAGGACACCTATATAAATTTCATTAGAGTTTTTTGGATTGATTTGTATACTACTGATCCGTTCTGAATTCTCAAAACCCATTTTTTTCCAGTTAGCACCCCCATCAGTAGATTTGTATAATCCATCACCAATAGATACACTATTACGAGTCCATATCTCACCAGTTCCTACCCAAATTGTAGTATCTGGATCGGTGGGGTCTACTTTTACAACTCCAATAGATTGTGCATGCTTATCAAAAACCGAAGAAAAACTAGCACCTCCGTTTGAAGATTTCCAAACACCGCCTCCTGCGGTACCAGCGTATATTATTCTGTCATTGGTAGGGTGGTTTTCTAGATCTATGATCCGTCCACTCATTAATGCGGGGCCAATCTGTCGTGCTTTTAGGTTACCAAATAATTCTTTTCCTTTTAGTACAATTTCTTGTGCCTGCAAGTTTATACAAAAGAGTATAGCCAAGCTTGCAATTATAAATTTATTGTTCATAATTACGGATTGTTTTAAATATTAAGAATAAAAAATCCCCAGTTTAATTTGGGGATGATGATTTGTGATTATTTTCCTTCAGGAAAAGCGAATAACGCTTGATCTACTTCTGGGTCGATATCAAACTCTTTAAAATCGATACTTTGTAGTTCACTGCTTTGAGAAAATGGAAAATATAGTCCTTCTACTTCTTGATAATCACTAACTGACATTTTTATTGTTTTACCTTTCATTGGTCCGTCTTGAACCGCTTCTTCTATAACAATCGGGACATAGTTTTCTGTATCAAAATAATAGTGAGAAATATTAGGCTCGGATTTACCATTGATCATTATAGGGTCTTTGGTGACCTTTATTTTGAAAGTATCTGCCCCATCTATAGTTTCATTACCTATAAGTTCTATTGAATATCCTTTTTCTTTATAATTAAGAAATGGAGAAGGCCAGTCTTTGATAAGGTTTTTCATTTTTTCGGTAGCTTCATTATCATTTTTTTCAGCTTCCATTGTCATTTGGTTTCTTGACCAAGAAGTTTCTCCATCATAAGCGGCCCAGATCATTTTATTTCCTTGTAGTTCTATTGAGGTCGATTGGCGACCATCTGTCATCATTATTTGCTCAAAAGGAATTTCCATATTTTGCATTTTCATGACTCCAGTCATTTTTATGCCTTTTAGCTTTTCCCAATTTTCTTTTCCTCCAGTATTTTCAAAATAATTGTTAATAATTTCATCAGCAGTTTGTGCTTGAAAAGAAGTGGTAATAGCTAATATAATGGCTACAAGAATTGATTTTAAAGCATTCATTAGTTGTGAATTTTGTTGTTTATAAAATTAGTCAATAGATTTATTGTTTTGTTACACTTATCTTTATTTTTTTTGTTAATTGATCATTAAAATAATAATATTAGTTTCATTTTTTTATTTAAATTTCGGGATGAAATTTTAAAAATATCAACACACATGCAGTTTGGAAAAGTAGCAGATCCTCAGAATATTGATTTTACCTTACCTCAGGATCATAAAGATACTTTAGAGATTCTAAAAAAAAGAAATGCAGGTGAGTTGTCTCTTTATGTTGGTTGCGCCAAATGGAACAGGCAAGATCTGAAAGGGTTTTACCCTAGGGGAACAAAGGATGAGTTGGAGTATTATTCGAGACAGTTCAATGCCATTGAGATGAATGCTACTTTTTATAGAATTTTTCCAGAAGAACAATTCAAAAAATGGTATAGTAAAACTCCTAAGGGGTTTAAGTTCTTTCCTAAATTAGTACAGAATATTTCTCATCTAAAAAGATTAAACGATGATGTACAACCTTATGTTGATGAATATTTGTCTAGTGTAGTTCATTTAAAAGAGAAACTAGGTACTATCTTTTTACAGTTACATGGTAATTTTGGTCCTAAAAATTTTGATAGAGTTATCCAGTTTATAGAACGATGGCCAAAAGAGATACGTTTGGCGGTAGAGTTTAGGCATACTGATTGGTTTAATGATGTTGAGGTAGCGAATGAGCTATATGATCTTCTTGAAGAGAATAATATAGCTAATATTATAACTGATACTGCTGGTAGAAGAGATTTGTTGCATATGCGCTTGACTAATGATGAGGCTTTTATAAGGTATGTGGGTGCTAATCATGAGACAGATTATGCTAGACTAGATGATTGGGTGAAAAGGCTTTCTGTATGGAAAGATCAAGGGATTTCTAGAATACATTTTTTTGTTCATCAAAATATAGAAGTAGAATCTCCTTTGTTATCTAATTATTTTATTAGAAAACTAAACGATCAGATAGGTAGTAAATTACATTTACCAAACCACTTGTCTAATGATTTGAAGTTGTTTTGAAATTAGAAAGGTAATAGTATTGTTTGTTTTTGTCAAGGATTTTACGGTAATCCCCTCATCTTTAATTGTTAAAATATAAAATAGATTTGCTTTTTAGCGATGATATATGTACTTTGCCGATGTGTTTAATATTAGTTTTGTAGGAAAATACGTAATTTGTTTCTGAAATAGCTAATTTTGAATTCATAAAATGATTCTCTATAAATTATTAAAAAAAATATATATGAATAGATTTTTACTATATCCTTTTTTATTGGTTTTTTTATTAGTTGGAGCTATAGGAAACTCACAATCAGATCATTCAATCAATCATTCTTATGACGAACAGGGTCATTCATCATCATCATACGAAGGAACTTTTCTAGTTGATAGTCAGTCAATTGTTAAAGAGAAGTCTCTTTTTTATAGTGAGAATTCTATTTTATCAGAAGATCATATGTTAGAGAGTAATCATGTACATCAAATTACTTTACTTGACATCATATCTTCTGAAGAAGAGTCAGATTTTAATTGTTCAGGAGGTTTCTGTATGAATAATTTTCATTTTCATAAGAAAGGAGTGACCTTAACAAAACAGCTTTTTGATTACTTTATATGGGTTTCCTGTTAATATAATGTCTTTTTAACTTTGGAAAAGTATAAATAGATTCAATTTCTATAGACACGATTTCAAAGTTAAAAAGGTATAATTAATAATTAAACACGTTATTTTTTGATTAAGTTGAATTATGAATAGATATTCAGTTACTTTTGCAACTTAAATTAAGCATGGTATGACGTTTTTAGAGTTAGGAGTGTCTAAGGATCTTAATAAAGGCCTTAGTGAAATAGGAATAAAAACTCCAACTAAGATTCAGGAGCAAGCAATCCCAGTTTTGATGAGCCATCAAACCGATTTTGTAGGAAAAGCTCAAACAGGAACAGGTAAGACTGCTGCTTTTGGGATTCCGATTTTATCTCAGATTGATACTTCTAAAAAACATGTTCAAGCCTTAATACTGGCCCCAACACGTGAATTGGGACAGCAGATAGCAAAACAACTTTTTAAATTTACGAAGTATACGGATAAGGTGTTTACAGAATCTGTGTATGGGGGAGAAAAAATAGAAATACAACTTACCAGATTAAAAAGGCCCACTCATATCATTGTGGCAACTCCAGGAAGACTTATTGATTTGATAAACAGAAAAGCTGTTGATATATCAAAGATACGAACATTGGTTATGGACGAGGCTGATGAGATGTTGAGTATGGGATTTAAAAAAGATTTGACTACTATTTTATCTAAAACAAAAGGAAATAGAAATGTTTGGCTTTTTTCGGCAACAATGCCATCTTCATTAGATGATATAATAAATTCTTATGTGCGCAAAGATGCTGTTAAGATAAGTATAGATAAGAATGATGCTGTAAATAAAGGGATTTCTCATCAGTTTGTGGTAGGGGATGAATCAGCCAAATTAGATACACTTACTTATTTCCTAAAAACGCAGAAAGGAAGTAGAGGGATTATATTTACAAAAACCAAAATCGCCGCAAGAACACTTAGTAAGCAATTAAAATCAAAGGATTATGAGGTTGGTTTGCTAGAGGGAGAAATGACTCAGAAAGATAGAGATAAGGTGATGAGAGCTTTTAGAAAAAAAACATTACAGTTATTGGTGTCTACTGATGTTGCGGCAAGGGGGATTGATGTTGCAAACTTGGCTTTTGTAGCACATTATCAATTACCAGATCAAATAGAGTATTATACGCATAGAAGTGGTAGGACAGCAAGGGCAGGGAAAACGGGTATATCTCTAGCTTTAATTGTGAAACAAGAAGTTCAGGTAATAAGAGAGTTAGAGAAGCAGCTAGGGATACGATTTGATCAGATCAGGTAATTATTAGTGGTAACCTGCTGATGAAGAAAAAGGTATTGTTATTGTTATGTAGTTTGTTTTCTATCAAAAGAAGCACCAATTTTGGATATTACTGATAATAATTTCTCAAAATTTACAGGTTTAGAAAAATATTTATCAAAACCTATATTTATAAAACGCTGTTCGTCTCCAGGCATTGCATAGGCAGTTACGGCAAATACGGGAATATTTTTGAGAATTTCTAATTTTCGAAATCTTTGAAGTAGTTCACAACCATCCATTTGGTTAAGTCCTAGGTTGATATCAACGAGAATAAGATCTAATTCTTCTTCTTTTACAACCTCAAGGGCTTCAGAGCCATTTTCTGCAATGATCACATTAGAATCATTTCTGGATAACATCTTATCCATTACCATTGCATTTATTTTGTTGTCTTCTACGTAGAGAACATTCATAAGCATTGTGGAATTATTATGTTAAACTGGGTGCCTTTACCTATTTTACTTTTTACTTCTATTTTACCATCTAATATCTCGATATATCGTTTTGATAAGCTTAGTCCGATACCTGTACCTTCATATTTACGACTTAAACCAATACTTTCTTGCATAAAAGGGTCAAAAATTTTCTTGAGATTCATTTTATCTATTCCAATTCCAGTATCAGTAACGGAAATATAAACATTATTTTTGGAATTTTTAGAATTAACCTTAATAATTATCCCTCCTTTGTTGGTGTATTTTACTGCATTATGGATTATATTGTTTAATGCTGCTCTAAAAAGACCTTTGTCAATACATACTGTAGGAGAAACTTGATCAAGCTCTAATTGATAAGAAAGTTCTTTTGCTTGAGCCATATGTTTGTATTCTCGAAACGAAGTTTCTATAGTGTAATTGATATCAAGTTTTTGTAGATTAATATTCTTTTTTATGGCTTCTATCTCACTAAAATTGGATAGATTATTGATGGTATCTAAAAGTCTGTTTTTACTTTCTTCTAGGTATTTAAGTAGTTTTTCTTTTTCCTGAGGGTTTTTTTCATCCAATAATAACTTGCTTACCGTCATTATTCCATTAAGAGGAGTTCTTATTTCATGGCTAAAGTTTGATAATATGTTTGATTTTAAGCTATTGAGTTCTTGTTCTTTGATATGTGACTCTTTGATGGCTATTTCTGCTAATTTTTGCTCCGTTATATCGTGAAAACTAACAAGGATAGAATTTACTTTTTCTTCTTCTTGATCAAAAATAGGTGTGTATTTTGCTTCTAGCCATTGGGTATCGCCTTTATAAGTTATGCGTTCGATTTCTTTTTTTACAATATTCCCTTTTAGAGTTTCATTAAATTCATGTGCAAAAGAGTTTTTGAAATTAAGAGGTACAACATCAATTAGTTTACATACTTGTTGCGTTGGGTCTACATTAAATCCTTTTTTGATAATCTTTACAGATTTTTCGTCTGTCATTAGGATTTCTCCTTGGGTGTTTAATAGTACAGTATAAGCAAAACCATTATTTACAATTGCTTGTAGTCTGTTTTTATTTTCTTCAATAGTTTTTTCGTTGAGCTTTTTTTGATGTACATCGATGAGGTTTCCAATAATTCTAGTGGTTTTCCCTTTTGCATTCTTTCTTTTAAAACCATAAACCTCATAGTTACGGTAGCCACCATTGAGATGTTTAATTCTATAATAATTGTAATAATGATTTCCTTTTTCGGTAAGGCTATTGTCGTATCTTTCTAGTGCGCTTTCTACATCATCAGGGTGGATCATTTGTATAAATTCTTTTCTAGATACAAAATCTTGATCCATTGGCAATCCTAGCATTTTCTTAAAATCGGTACTATAGAAAACTTCATCTTTATTAATATAGTGATCAAATAGCCCTGATTGTATGCCTTTTAAAGCTAAATGTTTAGTCTCTTCGCTGTGTTTTAGTTTTTCTATATAATTATATCTATCGGTAACATCTGCAATTGTTCCGTTTACATAGATAACTTCGTTTTTGTAGATTACAGGCAGACCAATCACTTTGATCCATTTTTCGTTTCCTTTTTCTGTAATTATTTTTTCTGTGTATTCATATGGTTTTTTGTCTTTGAGCAAATTATCAAGATAGCTTTGTACTTTTTCTCTAGAATCCTTGAGAAAAAAATGAGAAGCTTTCTCTCTAGTGATAGGAATGTTATAATCTAATTCTTTGATAGCATAACATCCTTTTGACCAGTACATCTCATTGCTTTTAGGGTTAAAATACCAAGCTCCAATTTTGGTAAGTTTAGAGATGGTCAATAACGCTTTATGTTCTTTGTATTCTTCGGTAGTGTCAATTGCAGCTGCATAGATTAGATCATCGTGCAATGTGAAATCAAATTTTAAAGAGAGAACCCCATTGTTTTCGGTAGGGAAACTTAATGAAGAATTTATAAAAGAACTTTTGTTAGAAAGATTGGTAACTAGATTATGAAATAAGGTTACATCTTGATCAATTATAAAATTAGTTATGTTTTTTCCTTTGATTTTACCTATATCAAAAGGAAATAATACTTGGCACCTGTTATTAGAAGCAACTATTTTTCCATCTTTTTTTAAAATGAATAGAAATAGTAATGTTTTTTCAGATAATACTTCGAATTGTTCTAACGTAAAAGACATATGTACTGGTTAATTCCACTTAAAGTTACAAAATGATTTGTAATTCTATGTGGGTTCCAAGTTGTAAAAGGATAATTAAGAAAAAGAGGAAGCCTTATGTAACTCAAAATTAGTGCTTAGTGTTTTTGCTTACTAAGTGATATTTTAATGCTCTGAAGCTAGCTCCGAAATTAAAGATTGATTTCAAACGAATATTTCTTGGGCATATCCTAAGATAGCTTATTAGGTTTAGTAATAGTAATGATTGATGTAATTGTAATGTTATTTTGAATACAGCTCTATTATATTTTGTTTTTTGATATACCTTACGGTATATTTGTAGTATGGTACGATCAGAAAAAACAAGACAGTTTATTATAGAAAAAACAGCATCTATCTTTAACAAGAAGGGGTATATAGGTACTTATTTGTCTGATTTAACAAATGCAACTGGTCTTACCAAAGGGAGTATTTATGGGAATTTTAAAGATAAAAATGAAGTTGCATTAGAGGCTTTTAGGTTTAACTATAAATTACAAACAGAAGAGGTGTTGTCTCAGGTGAACAAAGAAAAAAAAGCAGATAAAAAACTGTTGGCATTTCTGGATTATTATAAAAAGGAATATGAAGTTATTTTTGAAAATGGGGGATGTGCTATATTGAATGCAGCTGTAGACTCTGATGATGGAAATGTATTATTGAAACAAGAAGTAATCGGTAAAATAGAGAATTGGGTTTATAGGGTTGAGACGATTCTTGAGGAAGGAATACAGCAAAAGGAACTTAAAGAGGTAAATGCTTTAGAGTATGCATATAGAATAATTGCACAGATAGAAGGAAGTATCTTCTTGTCAAAAACATTGAGTCAACCAAGTATCTTATTAAAAAACATTGAATTATTGAAACAAGATATTGAATTATTAAAATTGAATTAAAAATTTTTTGAACACACATATACCGTAAGGTATATGTGAAAAAAACAATATTATGAAAAGAGTTGTAATAACAGGCTTGGGGGCAATTACTCCTATTGGAAATGATGTAAAATTGTATTGGGAAAACTTATTGAGAGGTGTTTCTGGTGCAAATATGATCACTCGTTTTGATACAGATAAGTTTAAAACCAAATTTGCATGTGAACTAAAAGGGTATAGTGATGTTGATTATTTTGAAAGAAAAGAAGCACGTAAGTTAGATAGGTTTAATCAATATGGTCTTATAGCAGCTACTGAAGCGATAGGGGATGCGGCTTTGGATTTTTCAAAACTAAATACAGAGAGAATAGGGGTTATTTTTTCTAGCGGAATCGGCGGTTTTGAAACTTTTGAGAAAGAAGTGATTAATCATGTAGAAGGCGAGTTTGTTTCTAGGTTTAATCCTTTTTTTATAACCAAAATAATATCAAATGCTTTGTCGGGTATGATTTCTATCAGACATGGGCTGAGGGGAGTTAATTATTGCCCTGTTACAGCCTGTGCTTCATCCACGCAAAGTATTATACATGCTTTTAATTATATCAAATGGGGCAAGGCGGATATTATTATTACAGGAGGATCTGAAGCTCCTATAACAGCATCGTCTATAGGAGGGTTTAATGCAATGAGAGCAATGTCTGTAAATAATGAAAATTATAAAATGGCATCTAGACCTTTTGATACACATAGAGACGGATTTGTAGTGGGAGAAGGTGCTGGTTCGTTGATTGTAGAGAGTTTGGATTCTGCCTTGAAAAGAAACGTAAATATCTATGCAGAGATTGTAGGAACAGGAGAGAGTTCTGATGCTTATCATATAACAGGAACACATCCTGAAGGTGAAGGTGCTTTTCTGGCAATGAAAAATGCTATACAGGAAGCTAATGTTTCTACAGATCAAATTGATTATATAAATGCACATGCTACTTCTACAGAAATAGGAGATTTGTCAGAAATTAATGCGATAAAGAAATTGTTTGCTTCAAATTTGAATAAAATCCAAGTGAGTGCAACAAAATCAATGACAGGGCATTTGTTGGGGGGAACAGGTGCTATAGAAGCAATAGCTACTTGTTTATCTATTATGAATGATAGTATTCCTCCAACAATAAATACTAAAGAAATTGATGTAAACATACCAAAGGAATTGAATTTATCACTAGGAGAGAAAACTGTTAAAACTATAAACTACGGAATTAGTAATAGTTTTGGGTTTGGAGGCCATTGTGCGGCACTGTTATTAAAAAAATATATAGAGTAAAGATGTCTCTTATTGTATCTGAAATAGACATATCAGCCTTTAGAGGACTTACATGTTTTTGGAATAGTGTAAATTGATTTTAAATTAAAATGCCTGCGGAAACATCAATACTACTAGGTAACTTCTAATATAGGTACTTTTTGTGTGCCTTTTTTATCTTAAAAAGAAAACCCCTTGAATATCAAGGGGTTTCAATAATAAGCGGAGAAAGAGGGATTCGAACCCCCGGAGGTGTGACCCTCGCTGGTTTTCAAGACCAGTGCATTCGACCACTCTGCCATTTCTCCAGTGTTTAGTCTCATCAGGTATTCCCTGAATGCGGGTGCAAATATAATATCTTTTTTAGATCTAAAAAGAATATTTTTATTTTTTTTTTAAGTTATTTTCTTTTGTGAAAATATTCGTACAATCATATACAAGGAATTAAGTATCTTGTGCTTTATTAATTAAATAATTACATGAAGAATAGTATAATATTAGTCAGTTCATTTTTAGCATGTTGTTGTGGAACTTCGCATAATTCTAAAACTAATAGTATAAAATCAGATGCTAATTCTGAAATCAAAACTGAATCTGCTACTACTTATGCAGAGAGTATTAGTCCAGAAGAGTTAAAAACGTACTTATATACTTTTGCTGGAGATGAGTTTGAAGGTAGAGATACGGGAGAACCTGGTCAGAAAAAAGCAGCTGAATACCTAAAAGAACAATACAAGAAAATGGGAATTCCTTCTCCGTTAGGAGGAGATGACTATTATCAAGAAATACCAGAAAGCTATTTTAGAGGAGGAATCAAATCATCTGAGAATGTATTGGCGTTTATAGAAGGTACAGAAAAACCAGAGGAAATTGTGGTGCTCTCTGCACACTACGATCATATAGGGGTTGATCAAAAAGGAAATATATATAATGGGGCAGATGATGATGGATCAGGAACTGTGAGTTTATTAGAGATTGCTCAAGCTTTTATGAAAGCAAAAAAAGATGGAGTAGGGCCAAAAAGATCTATTCTGTTTTTGCATGTCACGGGTGAAGAAAAAGGACTGTATGGATCAAAATTCTATACAGAAAACCCTGTTTTTCCTTTAAAAAATACTGTGACAGACCTTAATATTGATATGATAGGAAGGATTGATAAGAAACATGAAGCTAGTGATGCTAGTAATTATGTGTATCTAATAGGTAGTGACCGATTGAGTACAGAATTGCATGAGATAAGTGAAAAAGTAAATAAGGAATATACTAAGCTGAATTTGGATTATACGTTTAATGCAAAGAATGATCCGAATCGTTTTTATTTTAGAAGCGACCATTATAATTTTGCAAAACATAATATTCCTATCATATTTTATTTTAATGGAGTTCATGAAGATTATCACAAACCAACAGATACACCAGATAAGATAGCATATGATCTTTTGGCTAAACGTGCCCAATTAGTGTTTTATACAGCATGGGAAGTAGCGAATAGAAAGGAGAGAATTATTGTTGATAAAACTGAATAATATAAAACAGATTTATATATCTAAAAATGAGATACAAAAAAAGCCCTTTTATTAAAAAGGGCTTTTACAATGGGTGGAAGATCGGTTTCGAACCGACGACCTCCTGAACCACAATCAGGCGCTCTAACCAACTGAGCTACAACCACCATTTGATTTCAGGGTGCAAAAATAAAGGATTTCTTCATATCTGCAAACTTTTTTTTGAATTAAATTAAATCAAAAATAGAATTTACTGCTACAGAGCGTTCTACAGTGAATCCCTCTGCATAAGAGACACCTATTATTCTACCTAAATCGGAAGCTCTATAGGTTATGCTGTCCAAAAAATTCTTACTTGATATAGGAGTAGAAGGTTCCTTGCTGTCTATATTATAAAACTGAGAAGCGTATGCCATTACACTTTCTACCTTTTTATCTATATGGTTACTGATATCTACAACAAAATCAGGTTCTATATTCATCCATTGAATATAGTGATATACGTGTTTGGGTCTCCAAGGTTCTTGAATAACTCCATCCAGACTAGTTTCAATTTTTTTTAACCCTGATAAAAAACAGGAGTCACTAGTTAATTTACTTCCTTTACCATGATCGATATGCCGATCTGTTATGGCATTACAAAGCACGATATCTGGCTTGTATTTTCTTAATACTTTTATTATTTCTAATTGATGGTGTTGATCGTTGGTAAAAAATCCGTCTTTAAACCCTAGATTTTCACGAACATCAACTCCTAAGATTTCAGCAGCTTTTTTTGCTTCTTGATCTCTAATTTCGGGAGTGCCTCTTGTTCCTAGTTCGCCTCTTGTAAGGTCAAGTATTCCTGCTTTTTTTCCAGCAGCAATCTCTTTAGATAGTGTGCCAGAACAACTTAATTCTACATCATCGGGATGTGCTCCTATTGCTAGAATGTCTAATTTCATCTAGTGTATATTTGTTGTTTTTTAATTGTATGATAAAGTATAGTTAATCATTTTTAGGTACGTGGGTAACCTAATGTATAATCTTAATGTATAATCTTAATGTTTAAACTCAAGTGTTTTTACTTTTTCTATAGCTTGTTGTATGTCATGTATAAGATCTTCTTTTTCTTCGATACCTACACTTAGTCGTAACAATCCATCTTTTATTCCTTGTAAATTACGTTCTTTTTGAGAAAGTAGTGCGTGAGAGGTGAGATGTGGTGATAAGATTGTACTTTCTACACCAGCAAGGCTCATAGAGCTTTTGATGAGTTGTAATTCTTTTTGAAATTGTTTGGCATCTAATCCTTCTTTGAGTTCAAAAGAAAGCATTCCGCCATATCCTTTCATTTGTTTTTTTGCAATCTCATGATCAGGATGAGATTTTAATCCAGGGTAGTATACAGCAGAAATATCAGGATGTTTTTTTAGCCATTTGGCAATTTTTAGAGCATTTTTATTCTGTTGTTTTACTCTGATACCTAAAGTTTTGATACTTCTTTCTAGCATCCATACGGTAAAATCGCTCAAACTACCTCCAAAATTTTTGGCGACTTGAAAAATCTGATCAATATTTTTTTCTGTGGCAATTACTGCTCCTGCCAGAATATCACTATGACCACCTAGGTACTTAGTAGCAGAATGTAGTATGATGTCTATTCCCAGTTCAATTGGGTTTTGATTTACAGGAGAAGCAAAAGTATTGTCGATGATAGTAGTGATACCATTTTCTTTGGCCAAAGTTCCTATTCTTTTTATATTAGTGATAGTGAGTAAAGGGTTAGAAGGTGTTTCTAGATAGATAACTTTTGTATTTGGTTGTATTTTTTTTTTAAACCCTTCTACATCTTGAGTATCAGTATAAGAATACTCTATTCCATGTTTTTTAAATTCTTCATTGACAAGGTTGGCAGTACCTCCGTATAGTGTGCGTTGTAGTATAATATGATCTCCTTGTTGTAGAAAAGCAAATAATGTAGTGCTTATTGCTGCCATGCCGCTTCCAAAAATTAAAGAAGATTCCCCTTTTTCAAGTTTTGCTATTTTTTTACATAATGCTTCTTGATTGGGGGTATTAAAATACCTTGGGTAACGTTTGGTTTCTACACCTTCAAAGGCATAAGATGTAGACAGGTATATGGGAGATATTACTCCTTTGAATTGTTGATCCTGAATTTCACCCAGATGTGTGCAAATGGTATTAAAACCTATATTTTTTGTATTCATGATTTGATGCTAAATACTAATGTTATCGCATCTAAATTAAGGTATTCATAAGAAAATCAGATATAATTTAACAGATTATATGGTAGATAATATGTTTTTTATGAGCAATAAGTTCTGTAAAATTATAACATTTTGACTTTAGAGATGTTTCTCATTATAGTCTGAAAAAATTGTTGGGTATCATAAGGTTTGATAATAACATCATTCATACCTACAGATAAGGCTTGACTTCTGATTTCTCCTTCTTCTACCGCAGTCAAAGCTATTATGGGAATATTAGCATTAAAAGTACGTATAACTTTGGTGGCCTCAAGGCCATTCATCTCTGGCATATTGATATCCATTAATACCAAATCGAATTTTTCGTCTTTTAACATTTCGATAGCACTCATTCCATTACTGGCTATATTACAGGTGTATCCTTTTTTCTTTAAAATATTTTGTGTCACAATTTGATTGATTCTATTATCGTCAACAATAAGAACATAAAAATTACTTGTGCCGATACTTAAGTTTTCTCCAGTGTTTAAAGAGTTTTCTTGTTCTCTAACAGCTTTTAGGTAGAAAAGGTCAAAATAGAATTCAGATCCTTTATTTTCTGCACTGTTAATGAAGATTTCGCTATTATGCAAATGAATTAATTTTTTTACAATTGCTAATCCAAGCCCAGTTCCTTCGTATTCTTGATTTTCATTTTTTACCTGTGCAAAATTATCAAAAATAGTTTGTTGCTTGTTTTCAGGTATTCCGATACCATCATCTTTTACAATAAAACGTAATAAATATCCTTGGTTTTCACAATCTACACATTTTACAGTAATCCAGATATTTCCATCCTTAGTAAATTTCAAGGCATTACCAATTAGATTTATAAGGATTTGAGATAGTCTAACAGAATCACCAAGTAATGTAGTATCTATTCTTTTATCGATATCAATATGAACAGTATTAGCGTTACTTTTTTGTTTTGCATGAAGTGAATTTACAATTCCTTCAATTAATGTTCTGATATCAAAAGATACTTTCTCTAGCTTAACTTCATTGGTTTCTATTTTACTTAATTGTAGTACATCATTAATTAAAGCTAAAAGATAATCTCCTGAAAATTTTAAGGATTCTAGATACTCATTTGTTTTCTTTTTGTCAGGATTCTCCATTAATAATGAAGTAAGACCTATAACACCATATAAAGGTGTTCTAAGTTCATGGCTTACTGTAGAGATAAATTGAGATTTTAATGTAGATACTTGTTCTGCAGTTTCTTTAGCGCTAATTAATTCTTTGTTTTTATCGAGAAGGTCATTGTTAAGCCTTTTCTTTTGTGTGTTATTTTTGTAAGAGCTTATCAAAAAAGCAAGAGATATTAGAATAAGGATTATGCCTAAGATAATACTGATTCTCCATTTTAAAACCTCTGATTCACTTTCTTTTTGCTCTGATTCAGCCTTTTTAGCTCTTTTTTCTAATAAATCAACCTCGTATTTTATATTGGCACGTCTAAGTTCTTTTAACTTTTTGTGGTCATTAGCCATCAAAATGTTCTGAAACTGTTTCTTTTGATAAATATATGCGTTTTGAAAATTGTCTTGTTTTCTATACAATTCTGATTTTGTTTCATAAGAAGAAGCTAATTCTTCGTAATATTGAGAAATAAGCTCATCGTTATTTTCTTTATTTTTAGTTTCTCCGTTAGCATATGAAATAGCTTGGTCTGTATATTCTTCTGCTTTTTGAAATCTTCTAACACTTAAAAAATATTTCCCTAAAAGGCCATTGAGTTTTGTCTTGACAAGATTGGATGAATTTCTATGAACTAATTTTCTTGCAGGTGCCAAGTATTCATATGAGCTATCAAAATCATGTCTAGAAATATAATACTCCCCAAGGTTAAGTAAGGGTTGTATCATTCTTGAAGTATCTTTTAATTCTATTGCATATTCATAAGACTTCTTATAATATTCTACACCTTTTTTACGGGTAAGGTTGTGTTTGGTAAATACACGTGCCAAATTATTATATAGATCAGTTTCTAAATTCTTACTTTTAGAACTCTTGGCATAGGTCAGCGCTTTACGATAATTCTTTCGAGCTTTATTATCATCTTCACTGGTCTCATAATTTTTAGCTATAATATTATAGATATGACCTAAACTCTTATCATCATTGTTGTAAAGAGCATTTTGAAGAGCTGCATTGGCAATTTCAATAGATTGCTCATACTTGTATTCTTCTTGTAATTTTTCAGCTTTTTCTATGTAAGATTGAATGCTATCTGAGACTTGAATAGACTGAGAATGCATTGATAGGGTTAAACTTATTAGAAATAAGATGGTTATATGTTGAATTTTGTTTTTCAATTCACAATAATTCTTATATTTAATTACATTGACGAAAATACAAAAATAGATTTAACATAGTGTAATTCACCGTAAAAAAAGTACTATTTATCCGTAATTCTTGTAGGTAAAACCTGTATTTTGTAGGAGAGACTTAAATTTATAAGAATACAATCAATGATTAGAAAAAACTATTCAGATATAAAAAATTAAAATTATGTAGTAATTATTGTTGTATAAGTAGATGTATATTTGCGGTGTGAAAAATTAATCAATATATAAATTTTTAAAAAAAACAAAAAATATGGCATTTGTAGGTAAAAAATTTCCAAGTCTTGATGTTGATGCAATGAATGATATGGGAGATACTTTTAAGCTTAATGTTTTAGAAGAAGCTAAAAACAAAAAGAAAAAAGTATTACTTTTTTGGTACCCAAAGGATTTTACATTTGTTTGTCCAACAGAATTACATGCTTTTCAAGAGGCATTACAAGAATTTGAAAAAAGAGATACTATTGTGATTGGTGCTTCTTGTGATACCCCTGAGGTGCATTTTGCATGGTTAAATACTTCAAAAGATAATGGAGGTATAGAAGGAGTAACATATCCTATTTTGGCAGATTCTAATCGTAATTTATCTAGTACTTTAGGTATTTTAGATGTTGCAAACGAAACTTATAATGAAGAAACAGGAGTTGTAACGGTAGAAGGTGATAACGTAACATACCGTGCAACATACTTAATTGATGAAGAAGGTACTGTTTTTCATGAAGGTATAAACCATATGCCAGTAGGAAGAAATGTAGCTGAGTTTTTAAGACTGATAGATGCGTATGCACACGTACAAAAAAATGGAGAAGTTTGTCCAGCTAACTGGGAAGAAGGAAAAGATGCAATGAATGCTGATAGAAAAGGAGTAGCTTCTTATTTGGCAGCACATTAATTAATAACCTTATTGAAAACAATTCAATGTATACTCGTTGAATTGTTTTCTCCATCATTTTAATCCAAAATAATATGTTACAAGAATTAGAAACAGACAGTTTGTCTCAATTAGTTCAGGATAATGATACAGTTATCGTACAATACTCAGCTACTTGGTGTGGTAACTGTCGTATTATGAAACCAAAATTTAAAAAACTGGCTTCAGAAAATGACAATGTTACTTTTGTTATTGTTGATGCAGAAAAATATCCTGACTCTCGAAAATTAGCAACTGTAGATAACCTTCCTACGTTTGCAACTTTCAAAAAAGGAGCTTTTGTAAATCAAATTCAAACGAATAAATTTGATGTTCTTAAAGAATTAGTAGATGAAGTTACCAGTAATTAAGCACCTTACTAGTTTTATAGAAGAAAACGACGAAGATTTTGTGGTTGAAACTATAGAAACTCTAGAAGCACTCACAGAAATACCTTCTCTAAAAGATGAAGAATTAGATATCATCGGTGAATTGATCTCTAATATGTATGGAGCGTTAGAGGTAGACAAAATGATAAAAGAAGGAACTCCTAAAAAAGAAGCTCTTAATAGCTTTATGAAAAGAGTCCTTGGCTCAATCGACACTTGAAAAAACATAAAAAACCTTCTAAGTTTCCTAGAAGGTTTTTTTTATTCTGCTGCATCCTTAAAAATAAGACTAGGTATTTATTACTTTTTTGATCAAAACAAAAAGGAAAAAACCTGTACTCAATTCATACCTTACTAAGTTGATAGCAATATGTTATAAAGCGAAGTCAAGTTAAAAAAGGATAATAGAGATCAATTATTATTATGAATTGATGAAAAATTAAAATCACTTCTTTATTAAAAAGATCGATATTATGATATAATCTTATTAATTTTAGGGCACTAAAAAAACTCAAATATTTATTATGGCTTCAATCACATTAAAAGGAAACGCAATTCATACTAGTGGAAATTTACCTAAAGTTGGGGAGAAAGCCCCTGATTTTGAATTGGTAAGTACGGATTTGTCAACTGCAAAATTATCTGATTATAAAGGGAACAGAGTAGTTCTAAACGTTTTTCCGTCTGTAGATACAGGAATTTGTGCTACTTCTGTCAGAGAATTTAATAAAGAAGCTAGTAATTTATCTAATACCAAAGTACTTTGTGTTTCTCATGATTTACCTTTTGCACAGGATCGTTTTTGTGGGGCAGAAGGATTAGAAAATGTAATTAACCATTCAGATTTTAGAACAGGAAAATTTGGTAAAGATTACGGATTAGATATTGTAGATGGACCGTTACAAGGGCTTCACTCTAGAGCGGTTATTGTTCTTGATGAAAATGGTACTGTGTTATATACAGAACAGGTACCAGAGATTGTACAAGAACCAGATTATGTAGCGGCATTAAAAACCTTATCATAAGATATCGATGAGTAAAGTTTCAAAATTTATTCTTGGCAGACTACGAGGTTGTGGTTATGCTTTTAAAGGAGCTTTATTACTTATAAAAACAGAACCTAGTATACAAGTGCAATTAGGAATTGCTGTTGTTATGACTATACTAGGTTTCTATTTTAATATTACTTCAACAGAATGGATTCTGCAAATATTTGCCATAGGGTTGGTAATGAGTATAGAAGGTGTTAATACTACAGTAGAAGCTATAGCAGATTTTATTCACCCTGATTTTCATAATAAAATTGGAATTATAAAAGATATTGCGGCTGGAGCTGTTTTTATAGCAGCAATTATAGCAGTAATAATAGGAGCAATAATTTATATACCATATTTCGTTTAGAAAATTTTTCAGGCATTTTTACGTTCCAATAGAGATATTCGTATTTTTGCGATAAGATACCCAAAAAATGGCCAAAAGAAAGGTAAGTACAAAACGGAAAACAACAAAAACAACAAAGACATCTAAAACCTCAGTAAAAGAAAAAGTTACACTATCTAGACAACAAAAAGTTGTTATTGGTAGTTTTCTGTTCTTTTTAGGGATAGGATTGTTTTTTGCTTTCGTTTCATTTTTTTTCAATTGGAAAATTGATCAAAGTGAGATTTCTCAATTTTATAACAGAACATCATCCCCAAAAAACTGGTTAAGTAAATTTGGTGCTGCGGTAAGCCATTTCTTTATATTTAAAGGTTTCGGAATTTCAGCTTTAATAATTCCAGTGCTTACTTCTTTGACAGGAATATATTTATTCTTTGACCTCAATAAGAAAAAATTAGTAGGATTTTGGTTTTGGGGAACATTGGTAATGATTTGGATTGCTGTTGTTCTTGGTTTTGTAGAAAAAGGAGGAGGATTACTAGCAGGAGTTATTGGATATGAAATTAATGATTTCTTTAGAGATTATATAGGTTTTATAGGTACTGTTTTAGTATTAGCATTTTTTGCAATAGTGTATATTGTAGTACGTCTTAGATATACACCAGAGAAGATTTCTGATTCCTTGAAGAATACACAAAAATCTATTATAAAAGATACTGATACAGTACGGCAAACCCAAAGTGTAGATACAAATGCAAAGTCATCTACAGAAGATACTGATTCAAGTATCAAAGAGAGAATAGATGCTATTGTTGCAAAATCTAATGACGCACAAAAACGAGAAGATGAAGAAAAAAAGGCAATAAAAAACTCTACAAACGAGATTAAATTAAAACCTACTGTTAATGAGGTATATGGTGATGCTAGTAATAAAAATGGTGAAGTTACCGAGAAGTTAGTCATAAAATCTGAGGATAATCCAGAAGATATTGCGATGGAGGTCGAGACCACAGTAGAAGAAGAGGTGGTAGAAAATCTGAGTGCTAAATTGGTTGAAGATTTTGGAGAATTTGATCCTAAGCTGGAGTTGGGTAATTATAAATTTCCAGCAATCAATCTTTTGAAAGATTATACTGTACAAACAGGAGGAATAACGATAGATCAGGGTGAGCTTGAAGAAAACAAAAATCGTATTGTAGAGACACTTAAAAATTATAAAATAGAGATAGCTCAAATAAAAGCAACTGTAGGTCCAACAGTAACATTGTATGAGATTGTTCCTGAAGCTGGAATTAGAATATCTAAAATAAAAAATTTAGAAGACGATATCGCACTATCACTAGCGGCATTAGGGATTCGAATCATTGCACCAATACCAGGTAAAGGAACAATTGGTATAGAAGTGCCTAATAAAAAATCTACAATTGTGTCCATGCGATCTGCAATATCCTCTTCCAAGTTTCAGAATGCAGAAATGGAATTACCTTTATCTTTAGGTAAAACGATCTCAAATGAAACCTTTGTTGTTGATCTTGCCAAAATGCCACACCTTCTTATGGCTGGAGCTACTGGGCAAGGTAAGTCTGTTGGGCTTAATGCAATATTAACCTCTTTACTCTATAAAAAGCATCCAGCAGAAGTGAAATTTGTTTTGGTAGACCCTAAAAAGGTAGAACTTACACTCTTTAATAAAATAGAACGACATTATCTCGCAAAATTACCAGATACAGATGAGGCAATTATAACAGATAATACCAAAGTAATCAACACGCTGAATTCTCTTTGTATAGAAATGGATAACAGATATGATCTGCTAAAGCAAGCTATGGTTAGAAATATCAAAGAATATAACGTAAAGTTTAAGGCAAGAAAATTAAATCCAGAGAATGGACATAGGTTTTTACCATATATAGTTTTGGTAGTAGATGAGTTTGCAGATCTTATCATGACAGCAGGAAAAGAAGTAGAAACACCAATAGCTAGGTTGGCACAATTAGCACGTGCTATTGGAATACATCTTATTATTGCTACCCAAAGACCTTCCGTAAATGTAATAACAGGTATGATTAAAGCTAATTTCCCTGCGAGAATAGCATTTAGAGTAACCTCTAAAATAGATTCTCGTACGATTTTAGATAGTGGAGGAGCAGATCAATTGATCGGTAGAGGAGACATGTTATTTACACAAGGAAATGATGTTGTAAGAATACAATGTGCTTTTGTAGATACTCCGGAAGTTGAACGAATAACTGAATATATAGGTAGTCAAAAAGCATATCCCGATGCTCATTTGTTACCTGAATATATAGGTGAAGAAAGTGGCACAAGTCTTGATATAGATAAAAAAGATAGAGATAAATTGTTTGCACAAGCAGCAGAAGTAATTGTAACGGCACAACAAGGATCGGCGTCTTTATTACAAAGAAAATTAAAGTTAGGATATAACCGTGCAGGTAGACTAATAGATCAATTAGAAGCTGCAGGCGTGGTAGGTCCATTTGAAGGGAGTAAAGCAAGGCAAGTTTTAGTGCCTGATCTTATAGCATTAGAACAGTTGTTAGATAATGAATAACAGATTGTTGTAGAGGTAAAATAATTAAAATTAGTAATTAAAGAAGAACTATATAAAATGACAAAAAAGATAATATTTCTATTATTTGTATTAGGTGTAACAACAATACAGGCACAGAATGCCAAAAGTCTTTTGGATGAAGTCTCAAGCAAAGTAAGAAGCTATTCTAATATTGTAATTAGTTTTAAATATGCTATCAATAATCCAGCAGAGAATGTTTCTCAAGAAACTAGAGGAGATGTAACATTGCAAGGAAATAAATATCTTCTTAATCTGATGGGAACAAAGCAAATATATGACGGAAAAAAAATACATATAATCATTCCCGAAGATGAAGAAATTAATATTTCTTCTCAAAGTGAAGATGATGATGCCAGTGTGACACCTTCTAAAATGCTAACTTTTTATGAAGATGGATACACTTATAAAATGGATATTGTTCAAAATGTAAACGGAAGAAAAATTCAATATGTAAAATTGATACCTATTGATTCAAAAAGTGATTTAAAAGAAATATTACTTGGTATCGATAAACAAACCAAGCATATTTATAAAATGATTCAAAAACAAAATAATGGTACCAATGTAACTATAACAGTAAATAGTTTTAAAACCAATCAGCCATTATCAAAAACATTATTTGTATTTGACGAATCAAAATATGGTAATTATTACATCAATAGGTTAGATTGATACTTACAGAAAAACATTAAATTATAAAAAGAACGGGTGTAAATGATTGCACACGTTCTTTTATTTTTTAATAAATGTATACTTTTGGCTATTAGAAAAAAGAAAACGTGTGAAAATTCTTGATAGATACATTTTAACAACCTTTGTAAAGACTTTTTTTCCTCTCTTTATAATTATTATGTTTATCCTATTGTTGCAAACAATATGGTTATTCATATCAGAATTAGCAGGAAAAGATTTAGATTTTTCGGTAATCCTAAAGTTTTTGACATTTGCTACACCAAGGTTAATTCCTATGGTATTGCCGCTTACAATTTTATTAACTTCAATTATGATTTTCGGGAATTTTGCTGAAAATTATGAATTTGCCGCAATGAAATCCTCTGGGATATCTTTGCCAAGAGCTATGAGAACATTAGCTGTTTTTATCTTTTTTGTAGGAATAGGAGCATTTATTTTCTCGAACACAGTTATTCCATCGTCAGAAAAAAGGTTTATTAATCTTAGAAAAAATATTGTCAAGGTCAAACCCGCAATGGTTATTACACCAAATCAATTTAATGATTTAGGAAATATAAACATTAAAGTTGCGGAAAAATATGGAGATAATGATGAATTGCTTAGAGATGTTATTATTCATAAAAAAGCAGCACGACCTGGTAATTTTACTGTAATAAAAGCAGTAGGAGGAGAATTGAAAGGTAGTGTTAATTCTGATTTGATAACCTTGATACTTAATGATGGGAATTATTATGATGAGATACATCAAAAATCTTCTCATAAGAAAAATAAACTTCCCTTTGCCAAAACACATTTTAAGCAATATGTACTTAATATAGATTTATCATCTTTAGGTAATGTAGATATGGATGCTCAACAGTATAGTAAAGGGTTTAATATGCTTAATGTAAGTGAGCTGAAAAATGAAATAGACTCAATATCAGGTAAAGTTAATAGAGATGTCAAAAATATAAATGCCGAAATAGACAGAAGAATTGGGCATGACGGATTAAATAAAAATATAAAGATAGATACATTACAAACTGCTAATATAGATACGCTTGATGTTAGAGATTATTTTGAAACACAAGACAAAATACGAATCTACCAGATAGCATCTTCAAATGTAGATGCAGTACTTAGAAAAATAGAAACTGCACAAAAGAATGTTACATTCAGACAACGAGCTCTTAATAAATATGAAATGTCATTACATAATAAATATGCTTTAGGAATTTCCTGTATTTTATTATTTTTTGTCGGAGCTCCTCTTGGAGCAATTATTCGTAAAGGAGGGTTAGGGTTGCCTATGGTTATAGGAGTTGTGTTGTTTTTAACCTATCATTTTATAGGTATTTTTGCCAAAAATGGAGCCGAAGAAGGAGGGGTTCCTCCATTTGTTGGTTCTTGGCTTTCTACATGGATTATATTTCCATTAAGTATCTTTTTGACATATAGGGCCGCAACAGATCAAGGAATCTTTAATATGGATATTATAATTCAACCTATTAGAGATTTCTTTACTAAGAAAAAAGAACAGAAAGAGCAGAAAGAATTTCAGAGAATGATAGAATCAATAAGTAGAGTTAAATCTACCAGTGCTACCTATCAATTAATGGCGGACTATGAGTACGAGAAACTCAAAGACGTTGTGATGAATTATAAATTAGAAGGGTATGACGAAGACTATAGAATAACTGCACTAAAAATCTTAGAAGAAAAAGGAATAACTATAGAAGAATTAAAAAAGAAAGGACATTTTCAAAATGAAGATTTTGATAGAGTTACTAGTTACTATAAAATGTTTAACGGGTTCTCTATAGCCTCTTTTTTGTTTAGTATAATTAATACGGTTATTGTATCAAGTAATGTAGTTGCAGGTTTGATATGTATTGTACTTTCTTTTGTAATGTTGTATGTGGCGATGAGTTATCATGGTCATTTTTATAGAGTACTTAAAAATAGAGCCAAGCCAACCAATGTCATTTTGGTTGTAATAGGAGTTCTCTTTTATGTAATTGGGTATTTCTATTTTAAAGGGACGATGAAACAAGACATAAAAGCAACACGATAAAACCTTTTAGAAAGTCAAAAAAAAAGAATTATATAAATTACCTTTGCTCCTTAGCTTAATAAGACCCAAAAATTATGTCAAAAATTACCGAGACCAAAAATAAAGTTCAGTTGAATACTATTCAAGAAGCCATTGATGATATTCGGCAAGGAAAGGTAATTATTGTGGTAGATGATGAAGATCGCGAAAATGAAGGTGATTTTATTGCAGCCGCAGAAAAAGTGACTCCAGAAATGATCAATTTTATGGCAACTCATGGTCGAGGGCTTATTTGCGCACCACTTACCAAAGATCGTTGTGAAGAATTAAATCTTGATATGATGGTGCAGAATAATACGGTTCTTCATGAAACCCAATTTACAGTGTCTGTAGATTTGATCGGTCAAGGTTGTACGACAGGGATTTCTGTTCATGATCGTGCAAAAACTATAAATGCATTAACTCAAGAAGATACAAAGCCTCATGATTTAGGGAGACCAGGGCATATTTTTCCGCTTAAAGCAAAAAATGGAGGAGTATTAAGACGTACTGGGCATACAGAAGCAGCAGTTGATTTAGCTAGATTAGCTGGACTTAAACCTGCAGGAATTCTTGTAGAGATTTTGAATGAAGATGGTACAATGGCAAGATTAGCTCAGTTGGTAGAAGTGGCAAAAAAGTTTGATCTTAAGCTGATTTCTATTGAAGATCTAGTAGCATATCGTATGCAGCATGACTCTTTGATAGAGAAAAAAGAAGATTTTGATATAGCAACACGTTTTGGTAATTATAGGTTAAGAGCTTACAAACAAACCACCAATGACCAAATTCATATTGCATTAACATTAGGTACTTGGAAAGAAAATGAACCAGTATTGACAAGAGTAAATACGACTTTGTTTAATAATGATATATTAGGAACATTAACCAATAATGCTGATAAACGCCTAGATGCTATGTTTAAGCGTATTAATACAGAAGGTAAAGGGGCAATCATTTTTATAAATCAAGAAAGTCAATCTCTTAATATATTAGGACGATTAAGTGCCTTAAAAGAACTTCAGAACGGTAAAGAAGTACAAAAAGCACCCAAAATAGCTATGGATAGCAAAGATTTTGGTATTGGTGCACAAATCTTACACGATATTAATATTCATAAACTAAGACTCGTTTCTAATACAGTGCAGCAAAAGCGCGTAGGTATGATCGGTTATGGTTTAGAGATAGTAGAATATGTAAAATACTAATAGGTATAGGTGGCTTAAAGGATAAGATTAGTCTTTGATATCTTGTCTCTAGATTATTTGTTTATAGAGGAATACAGTTACCCTCTCTACAATTGTTTAGTAAACAATTGTAGAGAGGGTATGATTTAGCTATCAAATGTACTTATTTAGTAATTTGATTTATGATTCTTTTTTAAGATTATATATCCCCCAAATCATTATAATTAATTCTAAGATTAAACCAATTGTATATTGGATAGAGATTCCGTCTAGAAAGGTGCTTATTATTCTTCCAAAGGCTAGCCCTCCCATAAAAATAATATTGCTAATTGTAGCGTTTCTCCAATGTGTAGGTTTTATTATACCAATACTCCAGTATATTGAAAATCCAATATATAGCCCCATCATTGCTCTAAAAATATTTTTGAGTTCTAAATTGGTGACACTAAACTCAAAAAATAAAGGTAAAATTTTATTTGGATTAAGACCATAAACTAAAGCAACTATACATACAATAATTGTAGATAAGCCAAGGTGTATATTCTTAATAACCGTATTCATTCCAGTTGTTTTTACCCAAAATCATTAGAGAAAATGCTAATTTAATAAATGTTCTTGTCTTGATGAGGTAAAAGAAGCATTACTAGTACCTGTTTTATTTGCTTATAAAAAACCACCGTCTTTGACGGTGGTCATGTTTTAAAGGCTCTGCCATTTTTTAGGTTTGCCA
>NZ_PGUB01000026.1:0-50465 GCF_002924285.1 Aquimarina sp. I32.4
AAAATATTTCCATCATAAGCACGCCAAATACGCCGCCTGAAAGATTTATAAGAACTAATTACCCTAACGATTAATAAAAAAGAAGTCTTTCAACGATTTGAGTATAGAACATTTGGAGAGATTCAACAAATACTAAAAAGATATGTGGTTTTCTATAACAACGTAAGGCATCATGGACTATTGGGAAGAATAACTCCTATGGAAAAATGGAACAAAGACAAACACTTAATTTTAATGAAAAATAGAGTAGCATAATTAATAATCCAAATTTAAAAGATTACTCTTGTTTTATAGGGGTCAAAACACTCACTACCAAATATACTAAATGTAAAACCGCAAAGTTCTAAATGTAAAATTATAAAGTGAAAACGAGTTTTGAATATCGAACATTGAATATTGAAGTTTCTCATTGCGTCATGATAGATTCCCGATCAAGTCGGGAATGAGCTGTCCTCCCAGCGCAGGCTGGGAACCAAGGAGTACTTATTGGGTCGTGATGGATTCCCGATCAAGTCGGGAATGACAAAGGAACACCGAATGTTGAAGTTTCTCATTGCGTTGTACTGGATTTCAGTCTACATCAAATTAATAATGAATATCGAAGTTTCTCACTCCTCAACCCGTTATCAGTTCTATAAAAAATGTCGGTTTGAGTAGTTTTTTTCTGTTTTATTATGAAAAACTACTTAAATTGACGAATTTGGGATTCAAATAATATCAAAACGCATAACTGGTTACTAAATATTAACTCATAATGAATGTTATTCTTAATAAGAAAGTGAATCCACTAAAAATAGTATTGTTAATATTGATTTTTAATACAGTTCAATTTCATGCACAAGAATGCCTTTGTGGCAAAGGGGCACTCTCTGCAGAAGAAGGAGAAAAACCAGGTTTTACGGCTAAGTTTAAAAATGGTGAAAAATTAATTATATGTTGTGGGTCTAATAATCATGATGGAGAAGATACTTTTATAGAATCAGAATTTGCTGTTTATGATTGTTTGGGTGATGATCTTCCGATTTCTGGTTACAATGCTATAAAAACATGTAGAATCAGTTTTACAAATGACACCTTGCAAATAGCAGAGCTTAGGCGATTAGCTGTTGGTGAAAACTGGGAGTTAAAACCAATAGGGTATAAAACAGAGTTTTTTTATTATGTCAATGATTCTCTTTATAGAGATGAAAAAATTACTATTCCAAAATTTACAATAAGCCAAAAGAGAATTGATGAATTTTATGACTTTTTAGAAAACCCTACTTTTGATGAAAACATTACTGTATATGATCGTATGAGAATAAATTATCAAACAGTAAAGAAGTTGGAAATATTATCTGTGTATGGAGAAGAAAAAGCATTGAAATTATTAAAAAACTATGGAGGGTCTTATGAAGAAGGGTTTTGTTGTGAACTTGCAGAAGCAAAAATGTTTGCTTTAGAAATGATTGATAAAATATCAATCCTTGATGATTGATTGTGAGTATATAAAACAACAGGTTTTTGAATCCTACTAAATTGATTTTTAAAAATAAGCAAAACAAAGGGAGTTTGGTACCAACGATATCTAGTGAGGGGCTAAAAGAAAGGCATCTGCGAATCCTATGGGCAACATGACACTTGGCTTCAATTTTTGGAGGAGGAATAGGTGCGATTTTACTAAAAATCTCGCAAGGCAAAGAAGAGCTGTACACAGATACTACCCATTTTATAATTCAATCGATACTATATGCAATGTTCTTTTCCTCTTTTTTGGTACTTATAGGTACCAAAGCAAAACATCCTGGTTGGGTCGTTTTGTTGGCGATAGGTATATATATTGGTTATAGGTAGTTAATACCGTTACTAGTTTATTAAAATGTAAAACCGAAAAGGAATATCGAATATCCAATGCTGAATGTTGAATATCGAACACTGAATGTTGAAGTTTCTCATTGCGCCATGATAGATTCCCGATCAAGTCGGGAATGACAAGCTTTCTGTCCTCCCAGCGCAGGCTGGGAACCAAGGAGTACTCGTTGCGTTGTACTGGATTTCAGTCTACACTTGAATAACAAATAAATACTGAATGTTGAATATCGAAGTTATCAACCAGAAACCAACTATTTTACCAGTCTGGTGTTGTAGTTAGATTTTTGATTTCTATTTTTTTGAAGGATTGTGTATAAGGAATCTTTTCCCAAGCGTACCAAATACCATTGTTGGATACCCTTTGAGAAGATGGTATGATGGCATCATCACGCAAGGTGTATATGGATGTATAATACCTACCACAATCAGAGGCCATGCCTCCAAAATTTACAGAAAAATATTCTAGAATTAAATCTCCGTTCTCTATAGTATAATACCCAACATCTCCTTTTAGGGTATTGTATGATTGGGCATTGATATCGTTTGATAGTATATGACTTATTAAAAACCGTCCGTTCTTGAAAAACCGAAAAAAAGTAACTAGATCATTTGCAGGGATACTATCACAGGTTGAAGATTTTGTGTACTCCTCATCGGTGGATACAGTGCAGGATTGATATACACAGTTGGTCTTGATGAGGTCATCATCTTTGAGCATATAAGGGGTCTTGCCTAATTTGAATCTATTTTTGGCAGGCCTTAGATTTCCATCTTTTGTAAAGATGTATTGTTTGGTAATAATATTACAAAACCCACACCCATGTATAATACTGGCTATAATAAGAAGGGTTATAATTGATATGAATCTTTTGTAATGCATTTTCTTCTGGGTATTAGCTATGGTTACTCTTCTTCAATAGGTTTTAGGTTATCGCCAGAGTTTCTGTCAATCAATTTGTTATAAGGGTCAATACCTGCTTTTATTGGTTTTTTGTCTGTAATAATGGTAAAGGTGTTTTCGCCTGGTTGTAACCATTTTCGTTCTAGATAATACGGATTTTTTAGAGGTACCTCTTGTGCATCTGTAATATCCTCACCAAATAAGCCTATTTCTATATAATTAGTGGTGTCATCAGTGCGTTCTTCTTTGCCTGTATCATCATAATATATTTTTTTGGAGTCTACGGTAAAAGTAGTTTCATAGCTGCCATTGTCTAATTCTTTGGTAGTAGCGGCGGTAACGCGATTCTCATAAAGAACGATTTTTTTAAAACCATCTTCTACTGCATATTTTAAAGAATCGGGAGCAACTTTGTAAATCGCATCGTATAGATTTTCTGAGGTAGGATAGACCCCCTTCTCATAGTTTTTGTATTCGTTTAGAAAACCTCTGAGTGCTTTATTGATTTTATCTTCGCCAATGATATCCTGTAATTCATACATAACCATAGATCCTTTGCGATACCATATATGAGGGCCAACCTCTACATTGATCAAAGAACGCTCGGGTTTAAAACTAAAGGCTCTGCTACGCAGGTAATCATCTAGAGAGTATTTTAGAAAACTCTTGATGCCATTTTCGCCATACTCATGCTTCATGGTCATCAGCGAGGAATATTCTGCCAATGTCTCAGAAATAATATTTGCCCCTGTAGTTTTACTAGGAGTAACAATATGTGCCCACCATTGGTGCGCAACCTCATGAGCGGTTACCCTAAATGCATAATTAAAATCTGCGGCCTTATCAAAATTGGCAGCAAACCCAAAATTCTCTGAGTAGGGAATAGTAGTTACAAATGATTGAGCAAAAGTAGCATGCGCAGGAAACTCTACAATACGCAGTACAGAATTGGGGTACTCATAGAAATTCTTTGAGCAGTAGTCCAGAGCAACTTGGGCACCTTTGATAAAATGCTCAAGGTTGCGTTTGTGTTTTGCAGAGTGGTAAATCTCTATAGCCACCTTTTTGCCGCTAGGGGCGGTCCAACTTGATTTTTTTACATCATATCTGGCAGATACTACATTAAAGAATAAGTCTGATTGTGACTCTAGTTTATAATGATAGTAGGCTCTGTCATTTTCTTGCCATTTTTTGACCAATTTACCAGGAGCAATAGCGGTCTGATCATTGGCAGTACTAAGTACAGCTTCAAAATTTATATAATTAGCATCTTCATTAAACAGATTTTTTCTGAGTGCGGTAGAATCTGTTCTGGGAGGAAACAGGTAATTCAGTTTTTCTAATCCATGTTTTACACGTACTCCATTATCCACCAGACTACGCTCATAATAAAACCGAGGAAAAATATTATTGTTGAAAAAAGAACCATTATGCAATACCTGAGTCTCCATACTATTGGCAAAACCTTTGGTTTCTGCCAGTACTTCTATCGTAAGATCAGCCTGCTCATTGGGTTGCATAGCATCTGGTAGTTTGTAGAAATACATTCTATATACAGAATCGGTAACTACGGGAGTAAGCACAGTCCCATTATAGCGTATGGCTTGCAAACTGATATGCTCACCTGGATATTGTACCTCTAGCAGTAAGGTATCAATAGCAGTATCGTAATTATTGATAATCTTAAAATCTCCTTTGGCCTTGATGGTACGCTCTTTTGGGAAAATATCAATATATGTTTTGAGATCGGTGACCTGCGGGTGTGGTTGCCCCATGTATTTTGCATACTTTTTTTCTGCCGCAGCGGCTATTTTTTCAGAATGCCCTCCGCCTACAATAGTGTTTATTACTTTAAGGTTGTAATAACTATACCCCGCAACCGCTATAAAAGCGATACTGGTCAATACCAGTGGTAGGATTGTTTTTATGGTTACTCGTTGTTTTGCAATAGTAAATCGTTCTTTGGCAGTAGCAAAAAAACCTCTGATCCAGAATAGTTTACCAATAAACATCAAAATAGCAGTACACAGTATCCAATATAAGTTGAGCCAAGTAATCCCAGTAAGATAATGCCCAAAACCATTGAGATCACTCAAGAAAATAGGAGTAGTGCCAGTAAACATATACATAGGATTACTGCTTTTGAAAGCAAAAGTAACCAGAAGCGGTACCCCAAAATAGATTAAAATAACTACAAAATGCCCCAGAAACTTATTGTTGACAAGTACATGAACAAAGAAAGACAATAAAATAGTCATAATAAATCCAGGAAATACCAATGCAAAATTATAGGTAAAATACATACCCAAATCATACTCAAAATATCCATTGATACTCTGAAATAGAATGCCTATCACAATATTTGACACAACCAATACCAGAGAGATACCAAGAAGGGCTATTATTTTTGAGAAATATAAGCTAGCGTTACTTATTGGTAGGGCATCATAAAAGACAAAGGTTTTGTTCTTGCGGGTACTATGCACGGCTTCTCCCGAGTATATCACCAATATGATAGTAGAGAAAAAAGAAATTACCCCATTGATATACATAACCACATAGCGAGTAAGTGGCAGGTTGGGAGTACCGTATGTTTCATTGAGATTATAAATACTGAATATAGAAAAGAGCACTCCTATAATCAACATAATGATAAATACAGGACTTTTGAAAATAGACAGGAATTCAATTTTGCTAAGTGATAATAGATTGTTCCATTCTGTTTTTTTAGAAAACTCTTGTAGAACAGTAGTGATTTTTGAAGGGGTGTATTGTTCGGTTGGTATTGATGTTCTTTTTTTGCCAGATAGTAGAAACTTTTTATAATCGAATCTAAAAAAAGTGATTAGAAAGAAAATCAACCCTATAAATAACCAAAGTATCCTGTTTAATAAAAAACTACCTGAGACAGGAAGTTGGTTGCTATTAAGCTCATTGATAGACCAGTATTTTTTGACAAAAGAAAAAGCTCTGTTTCCAAAAGGGTCAAGATATGGGGTTAGCCATTGGTTATCCAGACTACTCATAAGATCACCAGAGATGCTATATAATAAAAACAGGCAAATTCCTCCTAGATAGATAATAGGCATTTTCTTGAAAAAAGCCATGAGACAAAAGAACAAAGCTCCTATAGTAAGGGCATTGATTTGTAATAAAAATATAAAAGGGAGTAGGTAAGAGGATAGATTAAAACTAGTATAGGTTCCATAATCTGCTCGATCTAGAAAGATACCAATTCCAAAACCAGTGATTGCCCCGATGACAATAAATATATTGAGTAGGGTAACAATAGTATAACTCCCCAAAAAACGACCCAAAACATACGACTTTTGAGTAATCGGAAATGTAAAATAGGTCTGGGCCGTTTTATGATCTTTATCTCTAAAAATAGGAACCCCCATAATGGCGGCATAAAAGAAAATACAAATGATAGATATTGGGCCAATGACTCCTATTATATTATTGGGGCTATTGATGAATTGTGCCGTAACTGATTTTTCAAAAACAGCCATTATTACAGCAATCGCAAAGCCTAGAGTTACATAAATCCAGGTGGCAGGCCTTTTTAGCCGATAGCGTAGTTCAAATAAAAATATCTCTATCATATCGCTACCTCCTCTTTTTTGTTGATACAGTAAAAGTAGAAGTCTTCTAGGTCATTATGAATAAGTTCAAACCCTTCTCCTGGATGAGCGTCACTATATACACTTACATAAAACTGCCCGCCTCTTAGGTAATTTGATAGTACAGTATGTTCATTTTCTAGAGGATCTAGTGCCGCGATATCAATTTGTTTTCTATATACCTTACCATTTAGAGTGTCTGATAAGGTTTGTGGGTTGCCTTGTACCAGAATTTTACCTTCATTAAATACAGCCATGTTTTTGCATAAATTGGTCACATCATCTACAATATGAGTACTGAGGATTACAACTGCATTTTCTCCCAACTCACTGAGTAGGTTATGAAACCTATTGCGTTCTAGAGGGTCTAGACCTGCCGTGGGTTCATCTACAATAATCAGTTTTGGATTCCCTAATAATGCCTGTGCAATCCCAAAACGCTGTCGCATACCCCCAGAGAAATCCCCAAGGTTACGGTTTCTAAACTTATATAGATTTACCTTATTCAATAAATCTGCAACATAATTTTTGCGCTCCTTGCTATTGGTAATCCCTTTTACCTTGGCAATATGGGTAAGCATCATTTCTGCAGAAACCTTTGGGTATACACCAAAATCCTGTGGCAAATACCCTAGTACTTTGCGTAACTCTTGAGGTTGTTTAAAAACATCAATACCATCAAAATCAATCGTTCCTGAATCTGCCAATTGTAAGGTAGCAATGGTTCTCATCAATGTAGATTTACCAGCACCATTTGGCCCCAAAAGCCCAAACATTCCTTTTTCTAAAGTCAAGGAAACATTATTTAGCGCTTGTGTTCCATTGGGGTATGTTTTGTTAAGATTTTGTATGGTAAGCATATTTTTTAAAATTTACGGGTTTATACCATACTACAAATTAAAATTACTGTGATAAATCCCTTTTTTCTTTGCGATTTCAAAACAAAAAAGCATCATTTTATTTTCTATGTAATTCTAAATCATAACAGATATTAGATACTTCAATGTTAGTAAGATTTGTTAAGATTATGTTACATAATTTGAGTTTTTTTTAAATAAAATTACCTTTAGATGTGCAGGGATAACACGTCTGTGATAATAGATATATCAGTATCTTTGCAAGATCAAATTTATTGTTACCATGCAACAACTTCGTAGAAACAGAAGATTAAGAACCAATGATGCAATTCGTTCTTTGGTTAGAGAACATACAATAACTCCTCATGATTTTTTAGTGCCTTTATTTATCGTAGAAGGCAAAGGAATTAAAGAGGAAATAGCCTCGATGCCAGATTACTTTAGATATAGCTTGGACTTGCTAGGTAAAGAAATCAAAGAATTATGGGTGATGGGATTAAAATCGGTATTACTTTTTGTAAAAGTTCCTGATGATCTCAAAGACAATAAAGGTACAGAAGCCGTAAATCATGATGGATTAATGCAACGAGCTATCAAGACAGTAAAAGAAGCAGTGCCAGAAATGGTGGTAATGACAGATGTTGCCCTAGACCCGTATTCTGCATATGGACATGACGGTATTGTAGAAGAAGGATATATTATAAATGATGAAACCTGCAAGGTACTTGCAGAAATGGCGTTATCTCATGCACAGGCAGGAGCAGATTTTGTAGCACCTAGTGATATGATGGATGGGCGAATTTTGAGTATTCGTGAGCTTCTAGAAAAAGAAAACTTTAAGAATACGGGCATTATGAGTTATAGTGCCAAATATGCATCATCATTTTATGGCCCTTTTAGAGATGCACTGGATTCTGCACCAGGGTTTGGTGACAAAAAAACATACCAAATGGATTTTGCAAATCGCGATGAAGCGATCAAAGAAACCTTGATGGATATAGAAGAAGGAGCAGATATCGTGATGGTAAAACCAGGATTGTGCTATCTTGATCTGGTACGAGATGTAAAAGATGTAGTAGATGTACCAGTAGCAGTATACCAAGTAAGTGGTGAGTATGCAATGCTCAAAGCAGCAGCAGAAAAAGGATGGCTGAATCATGATGCAGTTATGCTAGAACAGATCATGGCATTCAAAAGAGCAGGGGCACAGATTATAGCAAGTTATTTTGCCAAAGATGTAGTGAGACTTTTAGGTTGATTTCTTTTTTGATTAAAGAATCGGTAAAAATAGCTATAACGATTGCTTGTAATCTAGTATAATACGTTTGCTCTGTCTAGGTTAAAATCAAAAAGGAAAACCAACATAAATCATACACACAATGGTAAGTAAAGACAGATTATATCAAACATTTGGAGAATTATTCTATGTACTGGCGATGCGGGATGGGGTTATTCAAAAAGAAGAGGTAGAAATACTAGAGCAAATTCTAAAAGGACATCCTAGCGGTGCAGAAATTAAATGGTCTTTTGATTATGAAAGCAAAAACCAGAATGATATCGAAACTTTATATAAAAAAGTAATAGAAGTATTCTCTGATAATGGCCCTGATAAAGAATACGACTTTGTACTGTATGCATTGGCAAAAATTGCAGAAGCTAGTGAGGGGATGAGTGATAAGGAAGAAGAAATGGTGACTGGGTTTTCAAAAGAATTATTAGAACGATTTAAAAAAGATATAGAGAGAATAAAAGAAAAATATAGATAGCCATTGATGAAAAAAATCCACAAATTAAGCGTATTATCTGGTGTGATAGCTTTGTTTTCTGCAAGCTGTAAATCTGATAAAAAAGAAGAATCAACCATTACAATAGGCACAAAAAAAGAACAAGTTTCTCCTTATGATTTAGGGAAAAGCGTGTTTAATGGTAAAGGAAAATGTTATACCTGTCATAAGGTTGATAAAAAATCTATAGGCCCTTCTGTTGATCAGATCATGAAGGTGTATGCAAAGGAAAAAGGGGACTTAACAGCATTTTTGAAACAAAAAGCTGATCCCATCGTAGATCCCGAAACATATGCTGTAATGAAAACTAACTTTGCTATCATTCAAACATTTAGCGAAGAAGAACTTGAGGCGGTCAAAGTATATATGACAGAAGTAAACACAAACGAAACAAAATGATACATAAATTAATACTGTGCTTTCTTCTGGTTTCTGGTGTTGCTATGTCACAGCAATCTACTCCCAAAGATGCTTTTTTAGAAAAGTGGAAAAATTCTAAGGATTATCTCTTGAAAATTGCTGAACAGATGCCTGAGGATCGGTATAACTATAAGCCTACGGAGCGCGAAATGAGCTTTAAAGAACAGCTATTTCATATAAGAGGTAATATGCTTTGGTTGGGTACTACCTATTTTTCTAAGGAAAAATTTGATAGAGAAGAATCAAACAGTAACCTCCCTGAAACTAAAACAGAAATTATAGAACTTGTAGGTACTGCATTTGATACAGTATATGCACAGATACAAAATACCAAGGATAACGACCTATCACTTGAAGTTGATTTTTTTGCAGGACCTAAATCAAAACTGCAAATCCTAAATCTCTTACAAGATCATGTTACCCATCATAGAGGACAACTTATTGTATATCTCAATCTAAATGATGTGAAGCCACCAGGTTTTGTAGGGTGGTAATAATTTATACTAAGAACTCAAGGTGAGTTCTAATAATACATTTCAAAAACCGTACTTTAGTACCATATTTAAAAATAATATGACCCTATTAATTATTTACGCCGTACTGTCTATTTTCTTTTCTTTCTTGTGTTCTATACTAGAGGCAGTATTGCTGAGTGTGACACCAACTTTTATCAATCTTAAAAAGAAAGAAGGGAAATCCTATGCAACAACATTAGAGGATTTAAAAAAAGACGTAGATCAACCATTGATTGCTATTCTTACCCTAAATACCATTGCTCATACAGTAGGTGCGATCTTGGTAGGAGTACAGGCAGAACAATTACCATATAAGGTAGAAATATTAGGAGTTAATATGGTAGGGATTGTCTCTACTATTATGACATTGTTGATTCTGGTATTATCAGAGATTATTCCTAAAACTATTGGAGCAACATTCTGGAAACAACTGGCAAATTTTACTTCGAAGGCATTGTTGATTTTGATTGCGCCTCTAAAATATACAGGTATTCTATGGATATTACGTCTTACGACCAAACTTATAGGTGGCAAAGGACATCATGGATCAGTATTGAGTAGAGAGGATTTTACTGCAATGACAGATATCGCACATGAAGAAGGTGTTTTTAAAGAATCAGAATCCAAGGTAATTAAAAACTTGCTGAACTTTAAAGCAATTTTGGCCAAAAATATAATGACTCCGAGAAGTGTTCTAAAAATCGCTCCCGAAGATCAGAATATAGCCGATTTTTTTGAGGATAATAAAAAATTGAGATTTTCTAGAGTACCTGTTTATAAAGATAATCCAGATCATATTACAGGATATGTGCTCAAAGATGAGGTGTACAAAGAAATGGCAGAGGATCATCATGATAAAGTGCTGGGAGACCTAAGAAGACAATTATTTGTTGTTGATCGTAATGTTGCAGTACCTGATTTGTTTGAGAAACTGGTAGAGCAACGTGAGCATATGGCATTGGTCGTAGATGAGTATGGATCGGTAAGTGGTTTGGTAACGATGGAGGATGTGATCGAAACTTTATTAGGATTAGAAATTGTTGACGAAAGCGATACAGATGCTAATATGCAAGATTTAGCCCGTAAAAACTGGGAAAATAGAGCTAGAAGATTAGGTCTTCTAGAGGATAAAAAAGAAGAATGATCGATGAGGTGCACATAGAGACCCCTCTGGGAATGGCTACTATCTTTGGTGATAAAGATGGTATCATCCGTGTTTCTGTTACCAAAGAATCTACCCATTCCCCTTCTACAAATATTCCATCTCATTTAGAAGGAGCCGTAATGCAACTACAAGAATACTTTGAAGGACAGCGAGCAGATTTTGATCTTAGCCTAAATCCTGCAGGAACAGATTTTCAAAAAAAAGTATGGGATGAATTACTCAAAATTCCTTTTGGAAAAACAGTATCTTATCTAGATATTGCCAAGAGATTGGGGGATCCAAAATCGATTCGAGCGGCTGCGAGTGCCAATGGTAAAAATCCGCTGTGGATTATTGTGCCTTGTCATAGAGTCATCGGTAGTGATGGGTCTCTTACTGGATATGCTGGTGGATTATGGAGAAAAAAATGGTTGTTGGATCATGAAAATCCTGTAAAACAACAATCATTGTTCTAGTTTCTATCCAGTTTTGTTATTTGTAAACAGATAGAAGCTATTTTATTAGTAAGTGTCCAGTAAACTACACTGTAAATAATTGTTTTCACTGCGAAGTATCGTTTTCAGATACTTGAGGGAATGGTCAAATCACTAGTTGAGTACGATTTGCAATTGATCAGTTCATGGAAAGATGTTCAGGTAATCGAATTGAATATTCAAAAAGACCACATTCATTTGGTCTTTTCTACTCCTCCAAAGGTTTCCATATCGGAATATATAGGGATATTGAAAGAGAAGATGGTAATCAAGCTTTTTAAAACCTTTCCAAATCTAAAAGAGAAACCGTATTGGGGCAATCATTTTTGATCGAGAGGATGTTTTGTAAGTATGGAAGGATTAGACGAGGCTATGATAAGACGATATGTAAAATATCAAGAACATCATGATTCGAAATGAGTGTTATGACCCTTAGGGTCTAATCTAAAATCCAAAGCCTCCGTTTTTAACGGAGGTTGTTTACTTTTCGCATATCTAAGATGTATGTTTGCTATAGGTTATTTTGATTACGTATAGCCATACAAGTTATTCAATACACACACACTTCTTGGGGTTAAGAATTTCCAATTGTATTTAGAATTTTTTGATCTAAAATACTCTAAGTTTCAAACATCAAAATACTCAAAAGAATCATCATAATACCCTCCTTGAGATTCCCTGATTTCTACCAGTAATTCTTTAGTTGATTTTTGGGTTTTTAAACTTGATTTTTCATCTTCTATTTCTTCTATTTGAAATTGCACATAATCTTTATGTTCTACAATCTTCTTTAAAACTCCTTTTTCTGATTTCGCATTGAAATTTTCATAATAAAAAGAGGTCTCTGGATCATAATGTTTCAACTTATATTTATCAGCTTCTAATTTATTAATCGTTTTGTTTAATTCTTTGACTAAGGAGGCTATTTGTAAGCTATTAAGTATTATATCGATAGAATCGTCCCTGTTTATTTCCTTTTGCAACAGGAGTAATTCATAATAATTTCGTTCTTCCCAGGCCTTAGAGAGTTTTTTCATCCATTCTTCTCGAGCTTCCTTTTCTAAAGGGTCTATAACTAAATCAGGATGTGCTTTCTTAACTAAATCTCTATATAGTTTATGAAAATCATTATTTGTTGTTTTTACTTTTTCATGTTGAGCTTTGTGTTTTTCTTCTGTATCGGTTTGGTGAAACTCCTGATATTCTTTCCTATACTCTTCAGACTGTTTTTCTTGAAATTGTTTTATGAAATCGGGGTCATTAAGATCTTCAAAACTAAAGTCCTCTACATCTATATCTACCCCCATATCTTTTAAAAACTCTTTGGTCAAATCGTTCATCATTTCTTTTTCATTATCTCCCATGTTTTCTATTTTAAATTTACTGATTTCTGATTGAATATTTACAACTGTTTCCGATTCATACCCTGAAGAAAGTAAAGAATCAATCTCATTTATCAATTTAGTTTCTATCAGTTCTTTTTGCCAAATAGCAAATCCTTTTTGTTGATATCGTTGATAAAGTTTTATGATCAATTGTTCTTTTGATCGCAATAATTTTTCTTCTTCTTTTTTGCAATGCTCATTATATAGTTTTCTTGCAACATTTATGTTATCAGTAATTTTTTTTATTTGTTTATTCAGCTGCTCTATTTTTTTTATTTTTTTATCTATACTTTTTGCTTGTTTGTTATCTGTTGTAGTAGACTCATTAACTGATATAACGAGATGATTAGAAGAGTGTTTGATATTTTTCAAAATGATTTTTTTATATGAAGAGTGTTAGTTGGAATAAATTTCAATAAAAATATAAAAAACACAAAAATTAGTTTCAATATTTAGTGGATTTTTGTTATCATTTTTTCAACAATCTTTTTGAGTTCATACGTAGTTTTGTTTCAAATTGTAAATTGGTTATAATCTTTTTTGTATCACAATTCCTGTATTATAGTTTTCAGCATAGTCTTTCGTTTTCTATTGTCAACATTTTTAACGGCTATACCCAAAGATTTCCTGGAGCCAACAAAAATCGCCATTTTTTTAGCACGTGTTAAAGCGGTGTATATTAAGTTACGATATAGCATCGTAAAATGTTGCATAACTATAGGAATGATTACTACATCAAACTCACTCCCTTGTGATTTGTGGATAGTTATTGCATATGCCAAATCAAGATCTATAATATCTTGTTTTTTGTAATAAACTTCTCTGTTTTCTGTTCCTGATTTATAGGTAACAACCAAAGTCGTTTCTTGGGTGTCTATTGCGGTTATATTCCCAATATCCCCATTAAAGACTTCCAAATCATAATTATTCCTTCGCTGGATTACACGATCTCCCATACGAAATACACGATCTCCCATAAGTAGAACAGCTTTATCCTCACTTTCAGGATTGAAAGTTGCCTGTATCAATTGATTCAAACTTCTAGTCCCCATACTACCGACAGACATGGGAGACAAAATTTGAACTTCAAATTTTTTCCCAACTCGCTCTTTGATCGTTTTAGTGTATAACCTGATAATCATTTCAGAAGCAATAAAACCATAGTTCAAGGATGACCAAGGGTGAATATTACTAAGTATTTCTTTTAAAGCGTAAGCCTGCGTATCTGATTTTAATAATGTTTTAATATTGGTTTGCATATATTCTTCAGGAACAGAAAAGATGTAAGATTTCACTCCTTGCTTTTTGATTTTTACAATTTCTTCGGGCGAGGTTGATTCAATATAATAATCGTCTTCTAGAGTGATAACCTTGTAATTTTCGTCCACATCTTCAGCTGTACTTTCTCTTACAAATGCCATTCCCTGATTCTCAATTACATAATTCATAGAGACACGAATTTTCTTGATAAAATCCATTTGTTTTTTGGTAGCCTCTTCCGAATCAAAAAACAAACAATCCTTTTCTTTATTCCATATTTTAGGTTGATGAATTGGTGATTCTATTTTAGGAATAATTCCGTTATTAATCTGATGAGCATATTTAATAATCTGACTTTGCTGGGCTTGACGAAAAACCTTAGTCAGTTCTAATAATGGCACTTTTTTACTATCAATTAAATCTTTCAATACATTTCCTGCTCCTACAGATGGTAATTGATTAGCATCACCAATAAGTAATACTTGTGCTCCTAAGGGGATTGCTCTTAATAGAGATGAAGCCAAAGAAATATCCAACATTGAGCTTTCATCGATGATTACAAAATCTGTTTCTAGCTGATCTTCTTCGTTCTTTTTGAATTGCCCAGACATGGGTTGCCAAATCAATAAACGGTGAATAGTTTGTGTTTCCTCACCAATCACTTCAGCCATTCTTTGTGCAGCTCGGCCAGTAGGAGCAGCCAAAGTGACCTTCTTTTTCATTGCTTTTAGTAATTTTACTAATGCTTTTGTCATTGTTGTTTTACCGCAGCCAGGGCCACCTGTTAAAATAGAAAAACTATATCTGGCCGCATCCAAAACAGCATTGTATTGTTCTTTACTTAAGGAAAATTCTTGTTGTTGACTGTATTTTTTTAACCATTTTTCTATACGTTTAGCATCAATCTCAATTTTTTGAGAAATGAATTTTTTCACTCGATTTCCGGTAGATAATTCATCGTAATAAAGTGATTTAGAATAGTAGCATTTTATGGTTTGTTTTTCTTCATTTTTTAATCGAGTTTTTAATTCATTATCTTTTTCCATTCCACCAACCTCTACAATCGCCAATTCCTTAAAATCCTCTTTTAAAAGCTTTTCTACCTCAGTAAGGATAAGCTCCAATTCTAAATAGCAGTGTCCCTGATCCCTACTTGCTGCAAGCACATGAGCAATAGCTGCTCGTATTCTTTTTGGGCTATTTTTTTTAATTCCCATACTCAAGGCTATTTTGTCCGCAGAAAAGAAACCAATTCCATAAATATCCTTAGATAATTGATAAGGGTTATCCTGAACAATTTTAATAGCATCATTGCCATATTTTTTAAAAATCTTAACCGCAAACAAAGTACTAACGCCGTATTCTTGCAAAAACAACATGACGTTTCTAATCTCTCTATGCTCTGTCCATGAAGATGTAATTTGTTCCAGTTTGGTTTTAGCAATTCCAGGAACCTCGGTAAGCCGTTCAATATCATCCTCAAAAACGTCAAGAGTATCATTCCCAAAATATTTAACTATGCGTTTCGCAATTTTAGGACCAACACCACTGATCATACCAGATCCAATATATTTTTCTAAAGCAGAAGCGGAAGCTGGTTTTTTCTCAACGACATTTTGAGCTTTAAATTGATCTCCATATTTGATATGTTGTGTCCATTCTCCCTCAAATTCCATTGTAGCTCCAGCAAAAACATTCGCTTGATGAATGGTAACTGTTTTTACTTCGTGCGGGCTTGTGACAGGGTTTACACGCAAAACTGTCCACCCATTTTCAGGGTTATGATAAGTTACACGCTGTATGATTCCAATAAATTTCTCCACAATTACAATATAACTTTTTTGATAGGCTAATAAAATCTCTTTAGTTTGTAACATAGAACTCATCTTGACTTTTTCTTTTTTCGAAAATGAGAAGATGAGTTCATAATGATGGTTTTTTTTAAAACAGATCTACTGGTACTTTACCCCAAATACTGGGGGTGAAGTGTCAGTTTTATTGAATTGATTTACTAAATAAATACATCTATTTTGATCGATCCTCGGGAGAAGGAATAACCTGCTTAGGTTCTTTGTCTTTTTCTTTGAGTCGATTCATAACCTCGCTAATAGCTCTATCTAGCTGTACATCGATTCCTTTGGTATCTTCTCCTGGGTTTTCAGGAACATGAATATCAGGCTCGACACCATGACCTTCTGCAAACCAAGTTCCATCGGGGTTATACATTCTAAAAGTAGGGACAGTAACATACCCGCCATCAATTAGTTCAGGAGCTCCAGAAATTCCGATAAGCCCTCCCCAAGTTCGTGTACCAATAAGAGGTCCAATTTTTCTTTTCTTGAAATAATCAGGAAAAGCATCACCACCGCTACCGCTCCATCCATTGATAAGCATCACTTTTGGTCCGTAGTGTCCTTTAGGAGGCCATGCCCAATCCTGACCTTCTCGTACCTTATAATAACTCAATAACGGACGGTTTAATAGCTCTACAAACCTATCAGGGATTTGTCCTCCGTTATTAAATCGTTCATCAATGATTAATCCATCTTTATGATGTTGTGCATAGAACATTCTTACCAATTCTTCCTGCCCGTCTCTTCCTGTACTCGGTACATATATGTAACCTATTCGTCCTCCAGATTTTTCATCTACATACTTCCTCATTTTTTCTATCCATGCAAGATTTCTAAGTCTTGTTTCACTTTTGATAGGTTGTACAAGGTATTTTTTACTGTTTTTACCATCAGAGGTTTTGCTTACAGTGATTTCTACGGTTTGATTGGCTTTTCCTTCTAGAGCAATATAAGGGTCTACATATTCTGATAAATCAATCCCGTTAACTTGTAGTATATAATCACCCTCATTTACCAAGATACCAGGTTTTCTCAAAGGAGACTTTATTTCTGTATCCCAAGAAGCAGGAGTAATGATCTTTTTTATTCTGTATTTCCCTTGATGCATTTCCCAATCGATACCTAAATACCCCATATTTTTATTAGAAGCATGTACCATATCGCCACCCCCTCTATAGGTATGTGAGGCATTCAGCTCTGCTATCAGTGACCCAATGATTTTGTTTAGATCATTTCTGCTTGCGGCATATTCAACCAGAGGTTCATATTTTTTCCTCATAGCCTCCCAATCCAAGCCATGTAATTTTTTGTCATAGAAAAAATCTCTTTCCAAACGCCATGCATCAGTAAAAATCTGTTTCCATTCTTCTTTAGGAGTAATAGTCATTTCCATTTTAGAAGTGTCGATAGGGTCTTTTATAGATTGACCTTTGGCTACTTCTACAATCCCCATTTTTTCTTCACTGAATACCAAGATGCTTTTTTTATCAAACGAAAGCTGGTAGTTTTCTACATTATCGAGTATGGTTTCTTCTTTATCTTCTTCAAAATCATAATATTTTAAAACTGATTTTTCATCTTTTGAACCAGTTCTGGGATGTTTTAAGAAAATAATTTTATTCTTGGCAGCACTTAATTGTCCACCGTTACCCAATTCAACTGGTAATATGATCATTCTTGATTCGATTCCCTCAAGATCTACACGTAGTGGTTGTATTGACTGATCTTTTTCTTTTGTGTCTTCTTTTTTCTGATCCTTGGTAGCTTCTTTCTTTTTAGAATCTTCATTTATAGCAACAACATCATTTTTTAATTCGATAGGATGGATAGCATCTTTAGTAAGAGGAATGATTCCTATTTTTGTTGCATTTGGATATATCCAGCTATTATCATAGTCACTATAAACAGGCTCAAAAGCTCTATCTGTACTGCAATAGATATACTGATTATCTGAAGAGAAAACAGGGTTTGCATCATAGTAAAAAGCAGAAGTTAGGATGTTTTTTTTCTTCTTTACAATATCATATAGTATGATTTGTTTGTTGTTGTTTTTATGAGAGTTGGCGTAAGTGATATAATTACTGTCATTTGACCAACTAACAGAAAAATCAGACAGTCCGTCTTGAAACAATTGTATCTCCTGATCTATTTCTGTAATTGTATTGGTGGTTATGTTTGCTAGTTTAATATGCATCTCTTGATCTATAAAGACCAATTTTTTGCTATCTGGAGACCAGAATAATTGATACCTGAACCCTTGCCCTTGTTGTGCAATCTGTTTTTCGGTATTGTTCTTCAGGTCTTTGATCATTAGCTCATATTCTCCTGTCTTATCACTCCAATAGGCAATATATCTTCCGCTAGGAGACCAGCTAGGATATCGCTCTGCAACTCCACTGGTGCGGGTAAGATTATGAGTAATTCCATCTTTTTTTGGTACAGAGAATATATCTCCTCTGGCACCTACAATAATTCTATTACCATCTGGTGAAATACCAACGCTTTGAATGTATTTTTCTGCTTTCTTTACCTGAGGTTTTAGCGAGGTAAAATCTCCAACTACATCAATTGATATGGCTTTGGTCTTTTTTGATGCTAGATCAAGTAGGTATAAAGTGCCACCAGCTTCAAAAACAATTTCTGATGTTCCTATAGATGGTCGTTCTATATCATACTCTGTAAAGAATGTTATCTGCTCATGCTGTTTTGATTGCAGGTTATATCGCCAGATATTAGATTTTTTAGAAGCACCATTGTCAGAGAGGTAGAATAAGTCATCATTATTCCACATAGGTAATTCATCATTTGCATTGTTGTTGGTAATGTTTTCAGAAGTAAGTGTCTTTGTGTTAAAAAGATAAATGTCTGCGGCTGTTCCTCCTCTATATCGTTTCCAATTTCTATACAATCTAGATTTGTCTGTCATGGCAATAAGGGTTCCATTGGTGTGCAGATCTAATTCTTCGACTTTACTGATAGGGATTCTAAGGGGTAATCCTCCACCAATAGAAATTTTAAAAGCCTTAGAGAAACGTTGCTTACCACTTTCCATTTCTGAGGTATATATCAAAAACTTACCGTCTGGTGACCATCCTTTGATATAATCAGGCATGCCATGTGTGGTAATACGTTTAGGAATTCCCCCAGTTACAGGAATGGTGTAGATATCAAAATTCCCGTCATAATTAGCATTGAATGCAATTGTTTTTCCGTCAGGAGAAAATTTTCCTGTTATTTCCCGACCTTGTTTTGTTGTTAATCTATGTGCAGTACCACCTTGCTTTGTTACAATCCAGAGGTCATCGGCATATGTAAAACATATATGAGAATTAGAAACATCTGGGTGTTGTATCATTTTTGCTGGCAATTGGCCATAATTTTGATTAGGTAAAAGATACAATAAGGTAAATAGCGCAATACTCTTTGCGAGATTTTTCATGTTATAATTGTTTTTTGTGATTGATAAATGTTGTTTTTAAATAAGACTTATAATTTCTCAAAATGTAATAGTAAGAAGATTGATTGTTATAGGTGTATATAGAGTTAGCAAACATTATTCTTTATTTACCCATTCTAAAAAATCTTTAAATATGTCATTCCAATGTTCTTCAAACTTTCCGTTTTTTAATTCTTTTCCAAATCCATGATCTAGATTGAGATAAGTTTTGAAAGTTAAGTTATTTTTTTTGTGCCTAATAAATTCAATAGGTATTAAATAAGTAGATTCTATTGGTACAGCTTGGTCTTTTGTTCCTATCGCAACAAATATTGGTTTGTTAATCTGTAATAAATTATCAATGGGAGGTTCAGAAAAATGGCTCCATCTATTATAACTATTGTTTTTTCCTTCCCAAAATTTGTCTGTAGCATTAGGGTGTTTCATTATATCTTTAAAGGTATTAAAAAGAGAGTCTATTTCTATCTGTGCTTCTTCCTCACTTATTTGATTTTTGTCTGCTTTTTTTCTAATAAAGGTTATAAATTCAAGAAATTGAGTGTATCCACCTCCAGACCAATACCCAAAATAGTTACATCGTTATTTATGGTTCCTAATTTAGCAATAACATCACTGCCTTCAGAATGTCCAAGAGCAATGATTTTTTTTAAATGATTTTTATGTCTTTTAGTTAAATCTTTAATCACCTGATCCGCTTGAAATGTTCTGTAGTCAAGAGTTTGGTTTTTATAATATGATTCAGAAACAGAAATATCCTCATCTAATTTGGTGCAAAACGGAATCCCTTTTTTAGAAATCAATACAAAAAGGTAATTATCGGGAATATTTTTAAGCTTTATAGGTACTGTAGTTCCTATCCAAGATTTCTCTTTTTCTCTTTTTACCTGATATAAAGAGTATGCCTTAGAACCCTGGATGTAAAGAAGTATTGTGGTTAGAGAGTCAATATTTCTTTTAGCATAAGTGTGATAATTTATTGTGTCATTCTCTAATTTAACAGAATAATGATTAAACATGTCTAGATCTTTGTCATACTGTGCAAAAGATAATTTACAAATGCTCATAAAACAAGTAAATAAAATTAATGTTTTTAGGTGTCTCATGGTTTTTTCTAATCTTAATTAATGATAGCTTATACAGAGGTTATTTCAAAAATATCTTAAATAACTTTTCTTTTTAAAAGATTGTTATCCATTAACCTACGGTTAACATTAGTAGCATATGTATATGCCAAATAATATGGCATTGAAGTGTTTATGTTAATAGGTAAATAAATACAGATTGATTGAAAAGTAATTTCACAAAGTGTTGTGATATGAATATCTCTGATTTGAAAAAGCTAAGAGCATATCGTATCTTTGTATCCTACCCCTGAAATAGAAGATCAAATGAAAAGATTTTTTTTAGCTATTTCCTTGCTTTTCCTAGTTATTAAAACTTCGGGGCAGGAAAAAGAAAAAGTAAAATATCTTGATTCAATTCAGTTAGATTTGAAACGTGCCTTAGACAGCGTTTTAAAAAGCACACCTAATGACTTGAATATGATTGTTCTGAAAAAGAAACTCAAAGAAATTACACCAAAAAAACCAAAAGAAAAAGAAAAGGTAGGCTGGAAGACCAAGGCTAATTTTTCTTTACTGTTCAATCAATCAGCATTTAATTATGATTGGCAAGGAGGGGGAACATCAAATATTGCAGGGAATACGGGGCTCAATTTTGAATTTAATTATAAAAAGAAAACGTTAACATGGGATAATAAGGTTCTTGCAGATTACGGGTTAACTTTTTTGAAAGATGAGAGCTTTGCTCGAAAAACAAATGATAGAATAGAGTTTAATTCTAGGTTGGGACAAAGAATAGGAGAGAGTTTTTGGAACTATTCTTTGTTTGTGAATTTTAGATCTCAATTCGCAAAGGGATATCGATTTACCAAAGATTCTGATACAGAAGAAACGATTCGTACAGAAGAAACTCATTTCTTTTCTCCAGCATTTATACAAATTGGACCAGGAGTATTGTGGAAAAAAAGTGATAACCTACACTTTAACATTGCACCTGTTACTGCGCGTTTGATATTTGTAGATGATCAATTTACTGTAGGAGAAGAGTATGAAGATGGTGATTATTTTGGGGTAGATACGGGTGAGAACTCCAGATTTGAATTTGGGGGGTCTCTAGCTGCATATGCTAAGGTTACTGTGTTAAAAAATGTAACCATAGAGCAGTTGTTGAACCTCTATTCTAATTATATAGAAGATCCTGCCAATGTAGATATTGATTATACATTGAATGTGAATTTACTTGTAAATGAATATATTACAGGTAGTTTTGTTTTTCAATCAATCTATGATGATAATGCTACTAGTGGATTTCAAATACGAGAAGTAATCGGTTTGGGGCTTAAATATGAGTTTTGATATTGATTTCTATTCCTCTACAATTTCTGGGTACAAAAAGTTATTATAAGGAAAACGAGTTACATGGATATCTCTTACTTCTTTGTATACTCGTTTTCTGAAATCATCAATATTTTCTTTGTTGATAGCCGAAATAAAAAGAGCATTGTCACCAATTTTACTCATCCATGTTTGTTTCCATTCCTCTAGCGTATAATGTGCTTTTGTTTTTTCTGTAATTAGGTCATCGGTATCGATAGTCTCATGTTGATATGCATCAATTTTATTAAAAACCATTATAGTTGGTTTGTCTGTACAATCTATTTCTCTCAGAATTTTATTTACAGACTCTATATGATCTTCAAATTGAAGGTGAGAAATATCAACAACATGTAGTAATAAGTCAGCTTCTCTTACTTCATCTAGTGTACTTTTAAAACTTTCTACAAGTTGTGTAGGTAGTTTTCTGATAAAACCTACGGTATCACTAAGCAGAAAAGGAAGATTGCCAATAACCACTTTTCTTACAGTGGTATCCAGTGTTGCAAAAAGTTTGTTTTCTGCAAAAACTTTACTTTTGGCAATAACATTCATCAATGTAGATTTACCAACATTTGTATATCCTACCAGCGCTACACGAACCAACTTACCGCGATTACCTCGTTGGGTAGCCATTTGTTTATCAATAGTAAGTAATTTCTTTTTTAATAATGATATGCGATCTCGTACAATACGGCGGTCAGTTTCTATTTCTGTTTCACCTGGTCCACGCATACCGATCCCTCCACGTTGCCTCTCTAAGTGAGTCCACAGACCAGTCAATCTGGGTAATAAATATTGATATTGTGCCAATTCTACCTGAGTTCGAGCGTAACTTGTTTGAGCACGTTGTGCAAAAATATCAAGTATCAAATTGGTTCTGTCAATGATTTTTGCTTTTAGAATACGCTCAATATTACGTAGTTGGGCAGGGGATAATTCATCATCAAAAACAACAGTTCCTATTTCATGTTGTTCAACATAAGCCCTCACGTCTTCCATTTTACCAGTTCCGATAAATGTTTTAGAATTGGGCATATCCATTTTTTGTGTAAATCGCTTTACGACTTCACCACCAGCAGTATAGGTGAGAAACTCTAACTCATCCAAAAATTCTTCAAGCTTGTCTGCATCCTGATTTTTGGTGACAATCCCTATCAAAACTGTTTTCTCGTATGCTATTTCCTTCTTTTCTAACATTAGCTACCTGATCTTCTATATCTTAATTTATTATATTGTGCCTTCACAACAAATGTACAAAAGTACGATAATTATCGTACTCAAGAATCAACAATATAAGGGGTTTCTTGTAAAATTATACACTATGGCTAATAAATTTTATTTCAGAAAAAAGAATACGAATCATTATACGGTAGCATTCTATAATCTGGAAAACTTGTTTGATACCAAGGATGACCCAAAAACACTGGATAATGATTTTTTGCCAGACTCAGAAAAAAGGTGGAATCGTAAGAGATATGAAAAAAAAATAGTGAAGCTTGGTACCGCTATTTCTAATATTGGATTTTCTAAAACAAGGAAAGCCCCTGCTTTGATCGGTGTAGCAGAGGCAGAAAATAAAAAAGTTCTGGAAGACCTAGTTGATTCAAAACATCTCAAGCAAAAAGAATACGGTATTGTACATTACAACTCTCCTGATGAACGAGGTATTGATGTAGCACTGTTGTATCAGAAACAATATTTTGAGGTTACAAATTCTGAAACAATTTCTGTAATGATACATGATGATGAAGGAGTGCGAGATTATACCCGCGATATCCTTTGGGTAACAGGAATATTGAATAAAGAAGAGATTCATGTTTTGATAAATCACTGGCCATCCAGACGCACAGGAGTAGAAGATACTGGCTATAAACGCATTGTGGCAGCACAAAAGAATAGAGAAGTTATAGATCAGATCACAGATCAGGATCCTGAGGCGAAAATTATTATTATGGGAGATTTTAATGATGATCCTTTTAGTGAAAGCGTCAAAAAACATTTGGTACAAAATGATCTTTTTAATCCGATGGAAAAACTACATACCCGTTATCGAGGGAGTACTAGTTATAGAAGTCAGTGGAATCTCTTTGATCAGATTATCTTCAGTTATAATTTTCATAGGTATGAGAAAGAGAAACACAGTTTTTCTGATGCTGGTATCTTTGATAAAGATTTTCTTAAAATTTATAAAGGCCGTTATAAGGGAACTCCTTTTAGAACGTATTCTGGTAAAAAATATACAGGTGGGTATAGTGATCATTTTCCTGTATATGTAAGAGTGAAACATAATGGATAGATAGCTTCTACCTTAATTCTTATAAGGTGTTTAACGGGGCAGAAAACAGGTAAAAGCCCTAGAAATAGTCCGAAAAGATTGAATTTCAATCTTTTCGGACTTCTTTGATTTAAGCACCTTCTATATTCGTCAAACGAACAAATAACTTTTTTGAATATGAAAACACAAAATTTAAGAAAACTAGTTTTTTTATGTACGGGGCTATTATTGTTTTCCTGTAGTAAAAATGATCTTTCTGAAACCGATGAAACATTAGTGTCAGAAAAAACCGAAGTCGAAATTATTGATAATGCTGCTGCAAAAGCAGTGATTGGTATTGGATGGCCTGCGGGAGTATATGGTAATGCGAATATCAATGCATACGAAAATGAGGTGTATAGTGTGATTATACCTCAAGCAGAACAAAATGCCGTGGCAAGCCATTTAAGACGATTCAAAGTGCGTTTCCAAGTACGTAAAAATGGAAAATGGATACATAAACATACCTATAATGATAAACCTAGTACGGTAACAGCAAAGTTTCCAACTTTTGGAAATGGAAATACTGCTAAGTGGAGAATAGGTTTTCAGATGTATAATAAAAACACAGGAGCAACCTATAGTCGCCAATGGAAAACGATAACTGTGAATAATTAAAATCAATAGATATTGGTATAGAAAGGCACCTCGTATGAGGTGCCTTTTTTATGTAACAAAGTTGGTGTGCAACTGATTGTTATATAGGTGGTAAAATATAGTTTCTTTGGTTTTTTAAGGTTTTAAATTGTATCTTTAATAAGAGTGAAGAAACAATTTATCAGCTCTTGGACAATAAAGTTTCTAAGGGCATATTTTTTATAAAGAAGTAATGATAAACTTTTTTTAACATTCGAAGACAGACATTGTTTTGATAACGTTCTATCTTAACACTATTCAAAAAATTACACACATAAATCAAAAAGTCATGAAGTTAAAACTACTCTTAATTCCATTGGTTGTCTTTTATCTTATAGGGATTCAAAATGGGTTTGCACAATCTGTATTTATTAATGAGATACACTACGATAACTCAAGTACAGATGTAGAAGAAGCAATTGAAATTGCGGGAACAGCTGGAACAGATCTTACTGGTTGGAGTCTTGTTTTGTATAACGGATCAAATAGTTCTGTATATAATACAATTTCTATTTCGGGAGTGATTACAGATCAACAAAATGGTTTTGGAACCATAGTAAAAATACTTCCTGCCAATGGATTGCAAAATGGCTCTCCTGACGGGATTGCATTGGTTGATGCGACTAATACAGTTGTTCAGTTTTTGAGTTATGAGGGAGTAATCACCCCAATAGGCGGTCCAGCTTTAGGATTGACAAGTACAGATATTGGTGTGTCAGAATCCAGTAATACTCCTGTAGGTGGCTCTCTACAATTATCAGGAACAGGAACCGATGCTACAGCATTTGTGTGGGAAGCCACTACTACAAATACGTATGGAGCTGTAAATACAAATCAAACGTTTGAAGCTTCTTTGGCTATGCTTGTGATTAATGAAATTGATGCAGATACTCAAGGTTCTGATACATTAGAATTTGTAGAATTGTATGATGGTGGTGTAGGGAATACACCACTAGATAGTTATGTATTGGTAAATTATAATGGAAGTAATAATGCCAGTTACAATGCCATTGATCTAGATGGGTTTTCTACAAATGCACAAGGATATTTTGTAATTGGTAATGTTGGTGTAACCAATGTTGATTTGGTGGTTCCAGGTAATACATTTCAAAATGGAGCAGATGCGGTAGTTTTGTATTTTGGAGAGGCGACTAATTTTCCTAATGGGACTCCTGTTATTACAGGGAATATAATTGATGCAATTGTATATGATACCAATGATGCTGACGATATGGAGTTATTGGTATTACTGAACCCTAATCAGCCACAGGTAAATGAAGGGGTAAATGGTAATAAGGATAAAGAATCATTACAACGTATTCCTAATGGAGAAGGAGGAACGCGTAATACTTCTTCTTATGAAGCAAAGATGCCAACTCCTGGAGCCAGTAATCAAGGTGTAATTGTGATTCCTGGTGACCCTATTAGTATTAGAGAAGCTAGGGCAACAGTAGTAGGTACAGCTGTAACAATTACAGGAGTGCTTACAGTTACAGATAGTTTTAGAGGGCCAGCATTTATACAAGATGAGACAGGAGGTATCGCTATTTTTGATGATCAGATTCAAGCCAATGCAGCTTTGAAAGTTGGAGACTCTGTTACCATAACAGGAATTAGAGCCGCTTTTAATGACCAAATACAGATTAGTACAGTAACAGAAGTTGTGCATAATGGTCTGCCACAAAATCCAATAACCCCAATAGATATTACTTTGGCAGCACTTGCTAATCACCCTGGCGAATTAGTTAGAGTGTTACAACCTGCTTTTCCTAATCCAGGAGATATTCTATTTGGGAATTCTAATTTTACACTTACTGATACAAGTGGGAGTGGACAATTGCGTATTGATAATGATGTGGCTTCTGTTGTAGGAAAAGAACAACCTGTTACCTGTTCAGAAATTACTGGAGTAGTAGGAAGGTATAGAGGTTTTTTTCAATTACTACCTAGACAATCCTCAGATATACCCTGTGCAGTAGAGTTTATTCCTCCAGGAGATACAGTGGGTTACCCCAAAGAAGATACTTTTGATGTTGTTGCTTGGAATATAGAATGGTTTGGCGATGAAAACAATTCACCAGTAGGGCAAAACCCTCTTTCTGATGCTATTCAGAGGGATAGTACAGCGACTGTACTCAAAAAATTGAATGCAGATGTATACGCAGTAGAGGAAATCGCAGATGATACTTTGTTTGCAGAATTAGTGAGTTTATTACCAGGGTATGATTATATTCTTTCTGATGCTGTTTCTCGCCCAGGTTCTGGTGGAGTATCACAAAAGCTAGGATTTATTTATAATACAAAAACAGTTTCAGTAATAGAAACAAGAGCGATGTTTACATCTATCCATCCTCTATATAACGGAGGAGATGCATCGGCCCTTGTTGATTATCCTAGTGAACCATCACGTTTTTATGCCAGCGGAAGAGTACCTTTCTTAATGACAGCAGATATTACTATCAATGGAGTAACAGAACGCATGGATCTAATTGCATTGCATGCCAGGGCAAATAGAGGCTCTGGTGCTCAGAATCGATATGATATGCGTAGGTATGATGTAGAGGTATTAAAAGACTCTTTAGATACTAATTTTGCAAATAATAAGGTTATTCTTTTAGGGGATTATAATGATGATGTTGATCAGACTGTTGCAGATATTCCTTCTACTATTTCAAGTTTTCAGGCATACGTAGACGATACTGTGAATTATAGTATTGTATCTTCTGCATTAAGCGATGCAGGTTTGAGGTCTTTTGTTTTTAGAGAAAATATGATCGATCATATTGCAATAACCAACGAGCTTGATAGTGCTTATATAGCAAACTCTGTGACGGTTCATTATGAGGTATATGATAATGATTATGCATTCACCACCTCAGATCATTTACCGGTTTCTGCGCGGTTTTTACTTACACCGCAATTTGTAGAAAATCAATGTATGGTCGCATCGGTAGTAGCTTTTGATCAAGGAAAAAGAAGAGATGGGCGTGAGATATCATGGCTTAGGGGGAAAGCCAAAAATAGTATAGGTACTCCACAGGAAAGAAGATACTTTAATTTTGTAAGCCTTGGGTTTGGTGGAGCGATTACTTTAAAATTGGATAATGAAATTTTTGATAACCCAGAGGCCAATGAATTTATCGTATTTGAGTCAACAGGCTTTTTAGATGATGTTTCATGTGAATACTATCCTGAATCGGCAGAAGTATTTGCATCAAAGGATGGTGTAGAATTTGTTTCTTTGGGAACTACTTGTCAGGACGGAGAATTTGATCTTGCTACAGGTAATTTACGTTCTGCAAAATATATCAAGGTGGTAGATACTAGTGATAAAGATTCTTTTCCTTGGTTTGCAGATGGGTATGATCTTGATGCAATTATGTGTATTGAATCGGGTGAGCGTATTGCTAATAACAAGAGTGTTACCAATATTTCTTCCAAAAAGCCTACCGCTCTAGAGAGTGAATTACTTAGTAGTGATTTTGGTTTAGAAGAAGCTCATATTTTGCTTTCTCCTAATCCTGTTGAAGAAGAATTATCTGTAGAGATTAATACTTTTACGCAAGGTGATGTAACTATTTCTATAACAGATATAACAGGTAAAACAATATATGCCCAAACAATGAAGCTCAATATTGGAAAATCTATAATATCTATTGATATGAATCTATACCCAAAAGGATTTTATATAGTTCACATGTCCAATGCTAATGGGGTTTTAAATGTCACTAAAAAGGTAATGAAAAATTAAGTGTCAAAGTGTTTTGCTAAATAAAAAAAATGTCAATTAAGCCTGTCGAATTTTTAACCTAATGGTTCTTAAGTAGTATTCGACAGGCTCTGACTGACAATTTATAAAATCAATACTTTTTGAATACGTTATTTTACTTAATAGACTTGAGATATAATTTCTCTACTTTTTCTCTTGCCCATGGGGTTCTACGCAAAAATTTAAGGCTGGATTTGATAGAAGGGTTATTTTGAAAACATTGAATATTAATTAGTACACCTAATTCTTTCCACCCATATTGCACTACCAAATGTTCTACAATATTAGCTAGCTTTATACCATGCAATGGGTTATTAGGTTGTTCTTGCATATCCTTCTTTGCTATGTTTTATGATCTACATATTTTGTTTACAAAGATACATAAAGGGTTATGATTATTGTCTCTGGATAGGTAAAGGATAATCGCTTCTTAAAAATGGGATTAATTTTCTTACATTAGCTATATCTGTAATGACATAAGTAATTTGCTAGATTTCATACTGTTCTTTTGTATGATTTACTTTATAAGAAACATACTATAGCAAAGTACTACAAAACAATCTTTAAAAATGATTAAACGAATACTTAAACTTTTTGTAAAAGGGCTTCTTGCATTGATCCTGCTCTGTATAGCGCTATTATATATTTTTGATTATGACTATATTCTTAAAGGAATAAGAGTTGTATATATGACTGGTCATACAACTGCTTATATTGATGATTACTCTTATTTTGATAATCACACCATAGAAAAAGGAGATACTGCAATACCTTGGGCATTACATCATGACTATAATAAAACAAAAGCTACAGATAGGTTGAGTGTAACCAATGAGCAGTTAGGTACTGTTGCTTTTATGATTATAAAAAATGATAGTATTTGGTATGAGAAGTATGCAGAAGGTTATAGCAAAGACTCTAAAACCAATTCTTTTTCTATGGCAAAAAGTATTGTGACGGCCATGTTAGGAAAAGCTATAATGGATGGATACATAAAAAGTCTGGACCAGCCATTAAGTGATTTTTTTCCTGAATTTTCTCAAGGACTTGCCGCAAAAACTACTGTTGGAGATCTTTCTTCAATGTCATCGGGATTAGATTGGATAGAACATTATACCAATCCGTTTTCTATTACAGCAAGAGCGTATTATGATCCAAATATCAGAAACGTGATGTTAGGATTAAATATAGTTAATGAGCCAGGACAAGAATATGAATACTTGAGTGGGAATACACAATTATTAGGTATGGTTGTAGAAAAAGCTACAGGAAAAACACTATCTGCATATCTAAGTGAAAGTTTTTGGAAACCTATGGGGATGGAACATGAAGCTCTATGGCAATTGGATAGTGAAGATAGTGGAATGGAAAAAGCATATTGCTGCATTGCAAGTAATGCAAGAGATTTTGCTCGCTTTGGAACATTGTTTAAAAATAAAGGAGTATTTGCTGGAAAACGAATATTGCCTGAAGAGTTTGTCGAGATAGCAACGAGACCAAAATTCGAGAATGGATCTATGTATGGATATGGATTATGGTTATCTAATCATATGAATAAACGCATTTTTGCTATGCGTGGTATTTTGGGACAATATGTAATATGTATTCCCGAAGATAATTTAGTAATTGTAAGATTAGGACATAATAGAGGAAAGTTCCCTCTAGGGAAAAGTTTTACAGAGGATTTTTATATATATATTGAAGAAGCTTATAAAATGATAGAAGATGCTTCATAAACTCAATCTCGAACATATTTTATTTCTAGATATAGAAACTGTTCCTGAGCACATGGATTATGAAGAGCTAAGCGAAGAGATGAAGTATCTATGGGCTGATAAGACCAAATATCAACGCAAAGATGAATTTTCTCCAGAAGAGTTTTATGAAAGAGCAGGAATATGGGCAGAATTTGGTAAAATAGTATGTATCTCAGTAGGGTATTTTGCTTTCAAAGGAGAAATGAGATCCTTTAGAACTAAATCATTTTATGGAGAAGAAAAACAGTTATTAATAGATTTTAAAAACTTACTAGAAACCCATTTTGGAAGACCTCATCATTTGCTTTGTGCTCATAATGGTAAAGAGTTTGATTTTCCGTATATAGCTCGTAGAATGATTATTCACTCTATTGCTTTGCCTCATAAACTCAATCTTTTTGGTAAAAAACCATGGGAAGTTTCACATTTGGATACGCTAGATTTATGGAAATTTGGTGACTATAAACATTATACTTCATTAAAGTTGCTTACGGGAATTTTAGGAATTCCTTCTCCCAAAGATGATATAGATGGTAGCCAAGTGCGAGAAGTTTTTTATAAAGATCAAGATATCGATCGTATTATTATCTATTGTGAAAAAGATACCGTTGCTGTTGCGCAGATTTTATTAAGAATGCGACAAGAAGAATTATTGAGTGATGATGAGGTGATTTCTGTGTAAACTAATTAATTTATAAAGCCTAAATATAAAACGCCTTTCAGATTTTAATGAAAGGCGTTTTAATATGTTTATACCAGTTATACTTTGAATTTACTGTAAAAAAAAGAAAATCAGCTATTTTTTGTTTATGCAAAGAAGAAAAAGTTAGCATAGCTATAGCTACGGTTAATTTTTATTCTGAAGCATAGGCGAAAAAGAGAATTTTATTGCGGTAAATTCAAAGTGTAAATGGTATTGGTTTAGTTTTAAAAATTTATTTCTGTAAAATTATTTTTTTTGTATACGTCTTATTTCCAGAAGTAACCGATACAAAATACATTCCTGCAGGTAGATTGTTTAATTCAATTTTGTTTCCAGATACATATCCTTTATGTATTAGTTGACCAGCTTTATTAGTAATCGTATAGTTTGCTCTCTCAGACTTCTCCATTACAATGGTTATATAGCCTTTTGTAGGGTTAGGATAGATATCAAACAGAGTAGTGTGTTTTGTACTTGTTTTTATATTTGAACCTGTATTACGTAATGCTGGATTTGCATCAATGCAGAAGTTAGAAGTATCTTGAGAGGTAAAGTTTCTTCCAGAAGCTAATACGGTTCCAGAAGCTACATTGGTCAGTTCATAAGATCCATTCCCATAAGAACAGCAAATCCCATCACCAAAAGAATCTTTGAATACTAGGGTATAACATCCAGCATCGAGTGTTTTAGTAATATTCAAAGTTGATCCATCAGGCTGCGATCCATAAGTTCCTCCAGAGTGTACTACTTGATTACTAGCATTTTTAATTTCCCAGCTTGTTTCCTGTGGGTACTTATCAAAAGTAATTCTGAGTTTTACTTCATATGTAGAAGGCACCCCAGTTGTAGTTGCGCTAATTGTATTGCTAGCTGCAGATTGGTTTCCTGCGGCATCCTTTACTTTAACACTAAACTGATACGTTGTATTTGCTGTTAAACCTGTGATATTAGCTGATGTTGTAGTTACTGATGTAGCAATAATATTACCTTGATATACATCATATCCAGTAACCCCTACATTATCGGTAGCGGCATTCCATGATAGAGAAAGAGAAGAATCAGTAATATTAGCAGCAGCCAATGCTGTTGGAGCAGAAGGAGCTTGAGTATCTCCTCCAGATCCACCAATGATTACGGTATAATCTTCTACTTCTCCATATTGAAAAGCTTCACAAGGATTAGGTACTGCATTATATTTCATAGCTACTCTCATTCTGGTATTTCCTGTTTTTGCAGTTGCAGGCACGGTAAAAGTTCCGCTTACAGGAGTTGTTTTAGAGGGAGCTTTAGACCATACTTGCTCACCTGGGTCAGCAAAATCTCCATCTTGGTTATAATCAATCCATACACTATACCCTTCATTGTAGGTTGTTCCACTCCAAGTAGGAGTAATGGTAATCGTATTAGAACTTGCAAGTGTTGTAGATTCTGCGGTAAAATCACTATACCCTCCAGTTCCAGCACCAGATGTTTTATTTATAGTTCCTAATTTTACATTACTGATGTATTCGTCAGAAGTGTTTTGTCCATTCGAGTTACAGTAGTTTAGCTGTACATCGGTTGTAGTAAAGTTAGTTGAAGCACTATAGTTAGAAGTTGTGCCATCACTACATTTACTTCTTACCTGTGCTTCATAAGATGTTGTAGGAGACAATCCGTTAATTACATGAGAAGAAGTTGTTGCAGCTACGGTAGTCCATGTTGTCGTTCCAGTTTGTCTATATCTCAGGTCATAAGAAGCTGCAGGTACAGTAGTCCATCCAATGGTAGCAGTATCAGAACCAACAGCAGAAGAGGATACTCCTGTAGGTATGGTTGCTGTGCATGTAGAGCTACCATTATAAGTTATCGTAACATCAGTCGTATATTGCCATGAGCCGTTATTTACTGTGATTGTTATAGGAATTTGAGTTCCAGAAGGAGTAGTGGGCTTTAGTTCAAAATTTATAGCTCCAGTGTCAGTTCCTAGAAGGAGTAAGTTGTTGTACTGTTTAGGTGCTCCAAAAGAAGCGATATGAGATGAGTTTGAAGATAAATTTACACTCCAGTTGGCTTGCTCTAGACTAAAACGTTTTATAGAATACTGGATATTTCCTGATAAATTGGTAATAGTTTGATTGGTTGAGGTAGGTGTTACCTTTGCGTAGGTAGTTGCCATTCTCATTATTTTGATGTTAAAAGGGTATACTTCATTACATAGGGGGATAATTCTGCTAGAAGCAGGCCAGAATCCATCGTTAGACGATCCAACTTCTGGAGTCATCGCAAATATCTTAGGTTTGGTACCTTGTTCACCATACATCCAGTCATCTGAGCTTCCTCCAGCAGTATATTGTACGGTTTGATTTGGTGTTCCGTAGGTATATGAGTTTTCTTCTGTCATATACACACACATCTTGACAAAAGTATCTTGATCGGGAGTAAAAGTATTTGCTTTATACCCCCATGGATGAATCAAAAGATTGCTAAAAGAATGGTAGTTGAGCGCGGCAACAAAATTATGCTGATTTGTAAAATCTCTCATAGCTTGTGTTTCAGGCTCTGAGAATTTTGAAGGCCCGTGATATGTATCGCTACCAGGATTAGAAGAAGATCCCCCAGGGGCAGCCCATTGATAGCCGTAGTTTCGGTTTAAATCAATACCATAGGTACCTCCGTTGTTTCGTCTGTTTTTTCTCCAATATCCTCCACCATTAGGATTTGTTTGTTGATTGTGGATGTATCCATCAGGATTAATGATAGGTATGAAATATAATTCGGTATTGTCGACCAGTATTTTGATTTCAGGATCAGTAGCATAATTTTCTAATAAATACCACATATAAAATAGGTTTTGAGAAAGACCTATTGGTTCTCTAGCATGATGAATAGAAGTGTATAGCATTTCATCTTCATTTTCATCGGTATCTGCGTTATCACTTATTTTGACCATGTAAATAGCTCTGCCTTCTATGGTAGTCCCTATAGATGATTTAGCTGTGATAAGTTGAGGATGTAGTTGCCTCATTTTGTCTAGCGCTGCAATTGCTTCAGTATTGGTATGAAAGCCCCCCATACTTCCTAAATTAAAATTTTGAGGAGTTGGGACTTGTACTTGTTGTATATGTGATTTACTCGCTTTGCGAGCATTTTTGTTATCTATTCGTCTATTTATTTTAGGAATTCTCTTGGAGAGGTTACGAATCTTGATTTTAAATTTAACGTTGTTTTTTCTGAGTAGCTTAAGGTCGCTATGAGAAATCTCTGCAGTAGCTTTTCCGTTTTCATAATGAAAATGGTCAATTTCAATCCCTTTTGTATGTAGAGATTCTAGTTGTTCTTTATCTGTGTCAAAGATAACCCGATAATATTTTTCTTGTGCTTGGATAATGGATGTACTACATAGAAAAAAAAGAATAGATGTCCATTGAATAAAAGATTTTTGTAGATAAATGTGTGTTTTCATTAGTGTTGAGTTTTAGAGTTAGATTTTTGGGTGTTATATATCTGGGATAGAAAAATATAGTTGGTTCTTACGAATTAAGGAAAGGTTGGTTATGATATCAGAATTATGGAGTTATAATAATTCTGAAGAAATGTATTATTGATATATCAAAGAACGAATAAATGAAGAGTACTTTTTTTTGATGTTTATCGAAAATAGAAAAGCCAAACGAATAGTAAATTAAGAAAAAGGCTACCTAAAGAGGTAGCCTTTTAATTATTGAATTTTATTGCTTGATGATTTTTTTGGTAACAGTTTTATCTTTTGATGTAACTGATACAAAATACATTCCAGCAGGTAGATCATTTAATTCTATTCTGCTTTCTGATGTATTACCTTTTCTTACAGTTTGTCCGATATGGTTGACAATAGTATAAGTAGAGATATCAGTATTATTAACTAGAATAGTTATAAAATCTTTTGCAGGATTAGGGTAAATAGCAAAATCTGATTTGCTAATAACTTTTGTTGAGCTAAGATTATTGTAAAGTGCATTATTAGCAGGAGTACTACCTACACAGAAGTTAGAAATATCTTGAGAGGTAAAGTTTCCTCCAGAAGCTAATACGGTTCCAGAAGCTACATTGGTCAGTTCATAAGATCCATTTCCATAAGAGCAGCAAATCCCATCACCAAAAGAATCTTTGAATACTAGGGTATAACATCCAGCATCGAGTGTTTTAGTAATGTTCAAAGTTGATCCATCAGGCTGCGATCCATAAGTTCCGCCAGAATGTACTACTTGATTACTAGCATTTTTAATTTCCCAGCTTGTTTCTTGTGGGTAATTATCAAAAGTAATTCTGAGTTTTACCTCATATGTAGAAGGCACCCCAGTTGTAGTTGCGCTAATAGTATTGCTAGCTGCAGATTGGTTTCCTGCGGCATCTTTTGCTTTAACACTAAACTGATACGTTGTATTCGCTGTTAAACCTGTTATGTTAGCTGATGTTGTAGTTACTGATGTAGCAATAGTGTTACCTTGATATACATCATATCCAGTAACCCCTACATTATCGGTAGCGGCATTCCATGATAGAGAAAGAGAAGAATCAGTAATATTAGCAGCAGCCAATGCTGTTGGAGCAGAAGGAGCTTGAGTATCTCCTCCAGATCCACCAATGATTACGGTATAATCTTCTACTTCTCCATATTGAAAAGCTTCACAAGGATTAGGTACTGCATTATATTTCATAGCTACTCTCATTCTGGTATTTCCTGTTTTTGCAGTTGCAGGCACGGTAAAAGTTCCGCTTACAGGAGTTGTTTTAGAGGGAGCTTTAGACCATACTTGCTCACCTGGGTCAGCAAAATCTCCATCTTGGTTATAATCAATCCATACACTATACCCTTCATTGTAGGTTGTTCCACTCCAAGTAGGAGTAATGGTAATCGTATTAGAACTTGCAAGTGTTGTAGATTCTGCGGTAAAATCACTATACCCTCCAGTTCCAGCACCAGATGTTTTATTTATAGTTCCTAATTTTACATTACTGATGTATTCGTCAGAAGTGTTTTGTCCATTCGAGTTACAGTAGTTTAGCTGTACATCGGTTGTAGTAAAGTTAGTTGAAGCACTATAGTTAGAAGTTGTGCCATCACTACATTTACTTCTTACCTGTGCTTCATAAGATGTTGTAGGAGACAATCCGTTAATTACATGAGAAGAAGTTGTTGCAGCTACGGTAGTCCATGTTGTCGTTCCAGTTTGTCTATATCTCAGGTCATAAGAAGCTGCAGGTACAGTAGTCCATCCAATGGTAGCAGTATCAGAACCAACAGCAGAAGAAGATACTCCTGTAGGTACGGTCGCTGAGCATACTACAGGAGTTCCTGATGCTCCAGTAACTATAAGAGAGAAGTTTTGGCTTCCTCCGTTTAGAGTACCTTTGTTGGTTACAGTTATTGTATATGTTCCTGAAGCATTATTTACATCAACTCTTTCATAAGGGTCAACAGTGTTGTCACCTGTTGCATTTGTAGTAATACTTGTTAATTTATATGGGCTATGTGTTGTAGCTCCTTTAGATACTCTTATGTCAAGATCATTTACTAGAACAGGAGTATTAGAATTTGTCGCAGTTACAGCTGTTCCTGGTACATCTGTCCAAGAAATAGAAGCAACCAAAGGATTAGTTCCGTCCGAATCTACAGTTATAGTATAGCTCTGACCACTAGTCAAAGTTAGCTCTTCAATCTTAGAAGAATTTCCAGCATTAGAAATTGCTTCTGCAGCTTTTTTTGCATTCAGAAGCCCCCAGCCATGTACAGCATCTGGACCTGAAGGACCAATATCACTAGCTGTATGTAAAGCTAATCCTTTTAGGGTAGCAGCTTTCATGAAGTTCCCTTTAATGTTGTTGTAATGTTGTTGTAGCAATAAAAGACTACCTGTTACATTAGGTGATGCCATTGATGTACCAGTAATACTGTTATATGCAGTATCACTATTGTCATAAGTAGAGTATACTTGAGTACCATTACCCGTAATATCAGGCTTAATTCTATAATCATCAGTAGGACCTTCACTACTACTGCTATTAATGCTTACAGAGATTAAATCTCCATTAGCATTGACATTGGCATCGTTTGCATTGGCAACAACAAGATTATTTTTTGATGTAGAATGCCCTGTTAGTTTATCGTATTGAGAATTTCCATCAAGAGGTTGTCCGTTATAATTATCTTTGTTACCATCATTACCAGCGGCAACAACCATAAGATAATATGGGGCGTTATGCATAATTTGGTCCCAAGTTCTAGATTCATCAATATACGCACCAAAATACTGGTCAGGTACTAGATCTCCTCTAAAACCATAAGAATGGTTTGAAAGTAACATACCATTTGATGCAGCCGTTGTTGCTTCAGAAGCATCATTGGTCCAGTCATTTGTTCTTGCTTTTGCTTGAGGAGCCATTCCTTTTGCATTGGCTTGTACTCCAGAGGCAACAATAGTTCCTGTCACGTGTTGTGCATGAAAACTATTTCCGTTTAGAGTGGTTACACCATCATTAATGATTACTCTATTACTACCGCCAGCACCATCAAACTCTTGATGTGTGGTTCTTGTAGCTCCACCATCCCAAACATAAGCAGTCATATTTTGACCATCAAGGTTAAGACCTAAAGATCCACCAGAATGAAGGTGGTCAGCTCTGGTTGATTTTGCCGCAGCTACATTAAAGGTCGTATAATAAATAGGGCTTCCATCTTCTGCTAATTTTTGAAGCTCAGAAAAACTTCCATTAGTATTTGAAATTTTGACTTGCCATCCATTTAGTATTGCTGCTTGTAGTGCTTCTTGTTTTTGTAACGTTGCTTTTTGAGCAGACTCTATTCGTAACTCATTCAATTTTGATAAGTTACTTTTTTGTGCAATTAATTGCTTTTGCTGGGGTGTTTGTGCAAAAAGTCCTCCCGAAAAAAATAATGCTGTAGCAATTGCAAAAATGTTGAGTTTTGAGTGTAGTCGATTTTTAAAATCCATAAGAATGGGTTTTTGGTAACGTTTTTTCATTTTTGTTAGTTTTGTGTTTGTATTTGAGTTTTTTTCTTAAAAAATTACAAGTAAAAGGTTAAAATTCTTGAATTATTGTTAGTAAAAAAAGTTTTTTCGATAAAAGGAAAAGAATTCGCCTTATAAAACATTAACAAAGCATTAAGAGTAGTTTTGTAAGAAAAAACTGATATAATGTTTTGCCGTAACTTACTTATTTTAAAGGCGTAATATTTTGAATATGTGTTATTTGTGAATCTTTTGAATCTCGCTACAGGTAGTGTTTGAGGCGTAAAAAAGGACTTTTTGAAAAATAAAAAACTCCCTTTCATCGATTAGAAAGGGAGTTCAGTAATTATAAGGCTATTGTGTCCCCCAACACATTCGAATTGATAAATCAATCCAATTATTTTCCCTAAATATAATTACCGATAAGGCACACAAAACTGAAGTGCTTATATATTTAATTTGATATAATTGATGTTCTAATAATTACAGAGTACTACATAAAAAATGATGAACAATATAGTGTGTGAAGATATTATTATGAGCAATATATAGATTAATCTTAATAAAAAGTTGTATTTTTTATAATAAATTCAAAAAATTACAGTGTATGCATAATATTTTTACTTTTTTCTTATTCTAAACCTGTAAACTATTAGAGAGTTATATTTTTAAAAAACTCCAAAGTGCGTAGCTCATTATAATAAATATTATTCGGTAGATAAAACCCTACATGACCTCCATAATCTGGAATTTCTAAAAACACTTTTTTATTAGAATTAGATTCTTCAATTGGGTAACAACGATCTCCTAAAAAAGAATCATTTTTGGTATTGAGAATAAGTGTGGGCGTCTGTATATGTTTTATAAATTGTTTGCTACTGCATTTGGAATAATAATCCATAGCGTTTTGATAGCCATGTGCTTTACTGGTATATAAATTATCGATATCGATGAGAGACTTACAGTTATTGATATCTGATATACTTAACTTTTTAGGAAACAAAATTTGACGTTGATACAGTTTAGCTTTGAGAAGATTGATAAACCGTCGCTGATAAATATAATTAGATGGTTTGTTGATTTCTAATAATGAATTATAAAGATCACATGGTACTGATACAGCTACTGCATTTTTTATTTCTTTTACCGACTCGTGATTTTCTCCTAAGTATTTTAGCATAATATTACCTCCTAAACTAAACCCACATAATGATATGTTTGAATAAGAATATGTTTTGAGAATATGTTGAATGGTATAATCCAAATCTTCACTTACACCTGCATGATACGATCTATAAAGGCGGTTTACTTCACCACTACAATTTCTTAGATTCATGGCTACAGAATCCCACCCGTTGTTATTAAGGTGTTTTGTTAGGCCCAATACATATTGTCGTTGCCCGTTACCTTCAAGACCATGGATAATTACAGCTACATTTTTTGAGTTTGGAGTAGTGCTAGAACTCCAATCCAGATCGATAAAATCTCCATCATCAAGAGATATTTGTTCTCTTTTTTGAAAAACATTTTTTACTGTTCTTATCATATTAGGATATATAGTAGAGATATACCCGTTTCTAAATAAAAATGGAGGGGAATACTTAGATTCTATTATTGGCATTAGTGTGAAGTGTTTTTATTTAGTTATGTTCCTTATCAAAAAGCCTCTTTTGTGTTAAAAATAAGAAGACCTAAGAGTTTATCAAAACAGGATAAAAGGATTTGTTAATCCTATATCAATTTCTTTTTGGCTTGAAAATCTATTTTCTAGGTAGGATATAAATATAAATAACGGATATTGATGAGATAAATTATTTTGTAATTTGCAATCTTATAAAAAATATATAGTATGCATGTAAAAGAATTTGAAATTCGATGGAATGATATAGATGCAAACCGCCACCTTGCTAATAAAGCATACATAGAATTTGCAGCACATACCAGAATGGCATTTTTGATAGAAAACGGGTTTGACCAAAGGTCGTTAGCCAAATTTAATATTGGACCTATTGTGTTTTATGAACATATCTATTATTTTAAAGAAGTGTTTTATGGAAAGCCTATACAGGTCTCATTAGAAATTTCTGGACTTAGTGAAGATGGAAAATTTTTTGAATTCAGACATAATTATTACGATCAAAAAGGAAGGAATTTTGCGAGATGCGAAATGATGGGAGCATGGATAGACTTAGACAGTCGAAAATTAATTGCACTTCCTGAAGAAATGAATGAGTTGTTAAGAAAAATAGAACACCCTGATGATTTTAGGGTCTTAACCAAAGATGATACTAGAAAATTTGCTAAAACCCCAGTAGATTTAAGCTAGTTTTTAGTGTAATAATTAGTTGATTATATGTCTCTGGTTTAGGACAATGCTTTCGGTTTTTTGGTGACTAGGTATACTCCAACAAAAATCAAGAAGGTTGCTCCTATTTTGATGATATCTAACTCATCTTTGCCTAGTGCAATGGCAAATGTTGATGCCAAAAGAGGTTGTAGGTAAATAAAGACGGCAACAGTAGTAGGTTTGAGCTCTTTTATTGCAAAAATATTTAGAACATAAGTTCCGAATGTAGCAAAAAGAATAACATAGCCAATTTTTAGATAACCATCAAGAGGGATTGAATCAACTTGTATCTCTAGCAGTTGCGAAAAGCCAAAAGGTAAAACAAATATAAATCCAATGGTGTACATCCACTTCATAAAAGTAAAGGGATGATATTTTTGAGTAATCTTTTTTACAACAATGATATAACAGGCATAAGAAGCAGCATTAATGAAAACCAGAAAATTCCCTAGCATTGGATTTGCTGATGTCCCCGAGCTTCCCGAACCGTAAAGAATGATAAGTAATGTTCCAGAAAGTCCAACCAATACTCCTATTATTTTTAATATTCGTATTTTTTCTTTCAGGAATATCACAGCTAGTATGAGTACAATAATAGGGGTAGTCACCATAAGTACAGAGGCACTAATAGGAGTGGTAAGGTTTAGGCCTTCAAAAAAAGCAAGCATATTGATCCCTACGCCAAATAAGGCTGCTACAGCGATTCTTGCAAAATCTTTATGAGCTATTTTTTCCTTTGGCCCTAATAATCCAATAGCCCAAAATAATAGTGCTGCGCCCAATACTCGTATTACAATAAAACCAAAAGGCTGCACATAATGAGGCATTACATCTTTGGCAATGGTGTAATTTGCTCCATAAAAAACAGCTACAAAACTTGCAGCAATAAGAGCTAATGTTCTTTTACTCATTGATTATTTAGCTAGTTTGGCAGCTTCTACCGTTTTTTTTGCATTACCAATAAAAATTTGATCTTCAATTATGATAACAGGGCGTTTTAAAAAAGTGTAATGTTCAAGAATTAATTTTTTGTAATCGTCCTCTGATAAGGATTTGTTTTTAAGATCCCGTTCTTTGTACAATCGTGCTCTTTTACTAAATAGAGCCTCGTAACTACCAGCTAAATCTTGCATTTCTTCAATTTGTGACACGGTAATAGCCTCTGTTTTGATGTCTTGAAAAATAAAATCCGAAGAAAGTTCTAATTCAGTTCTAATACGTTTGCAAGTATCACAAGTCGATAAATGGTATATCTTTTTCACAGCTAATTATATTTTAAGTATCAAAATCACCGCAAAGGAAATCCATTTTACAATTAAATCTTATATTTTTGGCTAAAAATTATGAAATGAATTGCAGTGATGTATGTTGATTGTAAATCATGTAATTATTAGCAAATTCTATCTGACTTTTGAAAATCAATAAAATAAACAGATATATACTATGCAAGACCCATTGATAATAGCCCGAGTAAATAGAAAAGCATTAGAAAAAATGTTGGATCACTATTCACTAGAACAGTTGAATAAGATTCCTGAAGGTTTTAAAAATAACTTGATTTGGAATATAGCACATGTTATAGTAACTCAACAACTTCTTGTATATAAATTAAGTGGATTACCTATGATGGTTAGCGATCAAATGGTAGATTTATACAAAAAAGGAACCAAGCCAGAGCGAAATGTTACGGTAGAAGAAGTGGCAGAGATAAAGGAGCTTTTATTTACCACTCTGGATAAAACAGAAAAAGATTTGAGTGATGATATTTTCAAAACTTATAATGAATATACTACTAGTGCAGGTTTTGTGTTAACATCTGCTCAAAATGCATTGACTTTTAATAATTATCATGAAGGTCTCCATTTGGGATATGCAATGGCTTTAAGAAAACTATTATAAAATAGTGTAGGTAAAAAAAGAAGAAACTTCTTTTTTATCCAACCTTAATTCAATAGGTCCTTCAGCATACGAATTGATCTCATATTGATTGTAGTAAAGGACTACTTCGTTATTGGTAAATCCTATAGTTTCTGGTAAACTGAAAGTATCGTCTTTAAAAAAGAAGCCAGTACTGTTGATTGATTCGTTTTCAGGGATTTTATGTTGTTCTCTGAAAACTTTTTCAACATATTGCTTGAAATGATTATGGTCTTTTAATAAATCACTATTTGATAGTTTTTTACCATTTTCAGTATCGACGTTTAAGTAAGAAACAGTGCCGTTGCCATGTGCGCCACCAGTAAATACATAAGAGTCAATAAGTATAGAAATAAGATTATCGCTCTGGTAATTTAGTTCACAATCTATAGTGGCTTCGTACGGGATATTATCATCAGGAAATTCGTTACGTATATTTTGATATGAGGTGTTGAATTGATGTACAATATCTTTTATAGAAAGACTAGTGGGGATTTTATCAATACCCAGACCCGTATAAATGGTACTTTGAATTTCTTTATTGATCATTTTGGCTACAGGACCATCTCCAATAATATTCAGCAAATTAATTTCAATAGAAGCGCAATCTACAGATTCGCAATCTATGATCATATCAGTGGTAAAACTTTGTTTTTCAATAGAAAAAGGTTCTCTGTTGTTACAAGCATATAATCCTATTGAAATTATCAATAAAAAAATGATTCTCGATTTGCTGTTAGTTTTTGTGTTAATCATCTACTAAAGATATTCATTGAAATATGATTAGAACGAATTTAATCATACATTTGTTTATGTTTTTTACATTAAAAAAAGCAAGTTAATTTATTCTTGCCAAAAACTAATATTTAGATGAAATTTAACACAAAAACAATTCACGGAGGACAGAAACATGATCCGGCTTATGGTGCAGTCATGCCTCCGATATATCAAACATCTACTTATGCACAAACTACTCCAGGAGGGCATAAAGGATTTGAATATAGTAGAACACATAACCCAACCAGAAAAGCATTAGAAGATTCTTTTGCCAGTATAGAGAACGGGAAATTTGGATTAGCTTTTGGGTCTGGATTAGCTGCTATTGATGCTGTAATTAAATTATTGAAACCTGGCGATGAAGTGATTTCTACCAATGATTTATATGGAGGTACATATCGTTTATTTACCAAGATTTTTGAAGATTTTGGAATTAAATTCCATTTTATAGGTATGGAGAATGCTGATAATTTGGAGCAATATGTAACAGAAAAGACCAAATTAATTTGGGTTGAAACACCAACTAACCCAATGATGAATATTATTGATATTAAGGCGGTAGCAGAGATTTCTAAAAAAAATAACTTATTGTTAGCAGTAGATAATACATTTGCTACACCATATTTACAGAGACCTTTGGATTTGGGAGCCGATATAGTAATGCATAGTGCTACTAAGTATATGGGAGGACATAGTGATGTCGTTATGGGAGCACTAGTTGTAAAAGATGAGAAACTGGCAGAGAAACTATACTTTATTCAAAATGCAAGTGGTGCTGTTTGTGGCCCACAAGATAGTTTTTTAGTGCTTAGAGGAATCAAGACATTACATGTGCGAATGCAACGTCATTGTGAAAATGGTGAAGCAATTGCTAAATACTTAAAGAATCATCCTAAAATTGAAAAAGTATACTGGCCTGGATTTGAAGATCACCCTAATCATAAGGTCGCTGCAGCACAGATGGATGACTTTGGAGGGATGATTTCTTTTGTAACCAAAGGAAGTGATTATGATAAAGCAATTAAAATTGTAGAGAAATTAAAAGTCTTTACGTTGGCAGAATCTTTAGGAGGAGTAGAAAGTCTTGCAGGGCATCCTGCTAGTATGACACACGCTTCAATACCAAAAGAAGAAAGAGAAAAAACAGGAGTAGTTGATTCATTGATCAGACTGAGTGTAGGGATTGAAGATGTAGACGATTTAATTGCAGATCTTGAACAAGCAATAGGGTAAAATGTTATTATATTCAAAAAATAAACTTGTTTTTTTGGGAATATCATATATTTGACCTAATATTTCAACTTATAGATAAGAATTTATTAATTCAATTAACATATGCAAGCAAAGATAGATGCATTTATGGAAGAAGTAAAGGCTCGTAACGCTCATGAGCCTGAGTTCTTACAAGCAGTACAAGAAGTAGCAGAAACCGTAATCCCGTACATAGCTTCAAATGAAATTTATAACGGTAAGAACATTCTTTTAAGAATGGTTGAGCCAGAGAGAGCTATTATGTTTCGTGTGCCATGGGTAGATGATAAAGGAGAAATTCATGTGAATAGAGGATACCGAATTCAGATGAACTCTGCAATAGGACCTTATAAAGGAGGGCTGCGTTTTCACCCTTCTGTAAATATAAGTATATTAAAGTTTTTGGCTTTTGAACAAGTGTTCAAAAACAGTTTAACTACACTCCCTATGGGAGGTGGTAAAGGTGGATCTGATTTTGACCCGAAAGGAAAATCTGATGATGAAATTATGCGTTTTTGCCATAGTTTTATGAGTGAGCTTTTTAGACATATTGGTCCAGATACAGACGTTCCTGCTGGAGATATAGGAGTAGGAGGACGCGAAATAGGATTCCTATTTGGTATGTATCGTAAACTGCGTAATGAGTTTACTGGAGTACTTACTGGAAAAGGACTTACTTGGGGAGGATCATTAATCCGTCCAGAAGCTACAGGATATGGTACAGTATATTTTGCAAAAAATATGCTAGAAACCAAAGGAGATTCCTTTGAAGGAAAAACTGTTACTATTTCTGGTTCAGGAAATGTTGCACAATTTGCAGCTGAGAAAGCAACACAATTAGGAGGAAAAGTAGTGACCTTATCAGATTCATCAGGATACATTTATGACAAAGATGGAATAGATGAAGATAAACTTGCCTTTGTGATGGAGCTTAAGAATGTAAAAAGAGGTCGTATTAGTGAATATGCAAATAAGTATTCATCTGCAGAGTTCCATAAAGGAGAAACTCCTTGGGAAGTAAAATGTGATATAGCATTACCATGTGCTACACAGAATGAATTACATGGTGATGATGCTCAAAAGTTGATAGCTAATGGATGTGTGTGTGTAAGCGAAGGAGCTAATATGCCAAGTACCCCAGAAGCAATTGAAGCTTTTCATAAAGCAAAAATATTCTTTGCTCCTGGTAAAGCATCAAATGCTGGAGGAGTTGCCACTTCAGGATTAGAAATGACGCAAAACTCATTGCGTTATAACTGGACCCGTAAAGAGGTAGATGAAAAACTAAAGCAAATCATGGAAGAAATCCATGCTTCTTGTCTTGAGTATGGTAATGATGGTAATGGATATGTTGACTATGTAAAAGGAGCAAATATCGCAGGTTTTGTGAAAGTAGCAGATGCTATGTTAGCACAAGGTGTGATATAAATAAAATACATATAAGTATAAAACCTGTTTGTGTGGATACATAAACAGGTTTTGTGTTTACTATATCTAGGTATTACTTAGTATATAGGTGCTTTTTTTGTGTTTGAAGAAAAGTAATAGTTAAAAATGTCTTATTTAAAACCTAAAAGCTTCTTGAAAATAAGCTAAAACGGCTTTTTTGGTTATTTTTACTCGATAATGATTATCAATTCTTCAGCCATAGTAATACACTCAATACGTTATAGTGAAGCAGACTTAATTGTCTCCTTGTTCACAAAAACCAGTGGATTACGATCTTATTTGTTGAAAGGGGTTTTAAAATCGAAAAGAGGAAAAATCAGAGCGTCATTATTTCAGCCCCTTACTTTATTAGAGGTACAGGCTGCTCATAAAGATAAAGGGTCTTTAGAAAGAATTAAAGAGGCTAGAATAAAAAATGTATACACTACTTTGCATACAGATTATATAAAAAGTGCATTGGTGTTTTTTATTTCAGAAGTGCTAAAGAATTCAATTCATGAAGAAGAAGCAAATACAAGTTTGTTTGAGTATTTAGAAACGGCTTTACTATGGTTGGATACTAATGATACTATTGGCAATTTTCATATTACATTTTTAACCAAGCTTACTCAGTATTTAGGATTTTACCCAGATGTATCACAGCTAGAATTACCATATTTTAATATGCAAGAAGGAGTTTTTCAGGCAACTAGTAGTAATGTGTATTGTGTTAATGGGGATCAAGTAACGCAATTTAAATTGTTTTTGGGTACAACTTTTGAGGATAGTATGGGTATTGGGTTGTCCAAAGGCGTACGGGCTAATATTCTTGCTATGCTATTAGTATATTTTGAGTTACATTTGCACGGTTTTAAGAAACCGAAGTCACTTTCTGTTTTACAAGAAATTTTTAATTAAGATAATGAGGCTATTTATTTTTACTTTATTTGGAATGTTTTATATGCTGTCGGGTCAAGCTCAGAGTATAACAGTGTATAGTGAGGCAAATAATAAGCCTATACCTAATGTCGCTATTTACAATAAAATTAAATCCAAAAGTGTTATTACTAATTTTGAAGGAGTTGCTGATGTTTCTGCCTTTTCTGAGATAGAAATTCTTTACTTTACTCATGTTTCTCATATTGGTAAAGATGTCCTCAAATCCAAAATATTAAAAACAAATGCAGTGTATTTACAGGCTGATGAAAATCAACTTTCTGAGGTCGTTATTTCTGTGTCAAAATGGGAGCAGGAACAAAAAGATATTACTCAAAAAATTGTAAGTATTACTGCTAATGAAATAGAGTTGTCTGCGCCACAAACATCAGCAGATCTTTTACAAAGTAGTGGGCAAGTATTTGTTCAAAAAAGTCAATTAGGAGGAGGAAGTCCTATTATAAGAGGATTTTCTACAAATAGATTATTACTAACTGTAGATGGAGTGCGCATGAATACGGCGATATTTAGAGGAGGTAATGTGCAAAATGTGATATCTGTAGACCCTTTTACAATAGATAGAACAGAAGTGATATTAGGGCCTGGATCTGTGGTGTATGGTAGTGATGCAGTAGGTGGTGTGATGAACTTTTATACTTCTCAACCTAAGTTTGCTATTAAAGGCAAGAGTAAAATAAGCGGTAACGCGTTAGTACGATATGCAAGTGCTAGTGATGAAAAAACAGGGCATATAGATTTTAATATTGGGTTAGAGAAGTGGGCTTTTTTGACAAGTGTAAGTTATACAGATTTTGATGATTTAAAAATGGGAAGTCATGGGCCCGATGATTATTTGAGAAATGAATATGTTGAGACTATAAATGGAGAAGATTTTGTACTACAAAATAATGATCCTGAAAAACAACTTTTTACGGGGTATGATCAAATTAATTTATTGCAAAAGGCTCGTTTTATGCCTAATGAAAAATGGGATATAAAAGCAAGTCTTATTTATACAGAAACATCAGATTACCCTCGTTATGATCGTTTGATAAGACGAAGAAATGGAAATTTAAGATCTGCAGAATGGTTTTATGGACCACAGCGATGGTTTATGGGGAATTTGCAAGTATCTCAAAAATCTAAAAGTATGCTGTATGATAAGATGAAAATTACTGGAGCATATCAATATTTTGAAGAAAGTAGAAATGATCGAAATTTTCAAAGTACTGTTTTAGAAAGAACACAAGAACAGGTTGATGCGTATTCGTTTAATTGGGACTTTGAAAAGAAATTTGGAGAGAAAACAACAGTGTATTACGGATTAGAATATGTGTTGAATCAAGTGTATTCTGATGGATCAGAGAGAGATATAGAAACTGGTGATGTCCAAGACGCTCCTTCTAGGTATCCAGATGGGTCTACTTGGCAATCTATAGCTGCGTATACCAGTTTAAAACATAAGATAAGTGAAAAGCTTAGATTTCAAGGAGGACTAAGATATAATCGTATCATTTTATACTCAGAATTTGATGATCAGTTCTTTGATTTTCCGTTTGCAGAAGCAAATATAGATACAGAGGCATTGACAGGTACTGCAGGTTTAAGTTGGTTTCCTAATGATAGAATACAGTGGAAATTAAATTTCTCTACAGCTTTTAGAGCTCCTAATATTGATGATGTAGGTAAAATTTTTGATTCAGAGCCTGGATCGGTAGTAGTACCTAATCCAGATATAAAATCAGAATATGCCTACAATGGAGAAATTGGAGTAAAATTAAATCTATGTGAGAGTTTATCTTTGGATATGGCAACATATTACACCTATCTTGATGATGCATTGATTCGACGAGATTTTAATTTAAATGGAGTGACTGAAATTGAATTTGGAGGTGAATTAAGTAATGTGCAAGCTATTCAAAATGCAGCAAATGCTAGAATATATGGTTTTGAGGCAGGGGTAAAGTATGATTTCTCTAATAACCTGAAGCTAATTTCAAAATATACCTTTGTAGGAGGAAAAGAAGAATCAGATGATGGGGTTTCCTCTCCAGCAAGACATGTGTCACCACAATTTGGGAATACTCATATTACATATACATTGCCTAAGTTAACTATAGATGCGTTTGCGATTTATAATGGAAAATTAGATTTTGATGACCTTTCTCCATCAGAGCAAAGCAAGGATTTTTTGTATGCAGCTGATCAAAACGGAAATCCATATTCACCTTCTTGGTACACCCTTAATTTGAGAACCCAATATCAGGTAACCAAAAACTTAAAAGGGATAGTAACATTAGAAAATATTACAGATCAAAGGTATCGTTCATACTCCTCAGGTATTGCTGCGCCAGGAAGAAATTTTATTCTATCACTTAAATATACATTGTAATATAATCCTGAAAAAGATAAAATATTGAAAAATACATTATTCATATTTGATATAGATGGTACGCTTACAGACAGTGTGCCTATGTATTTGTTTTCTGTGACACAATCACTCTTTGCTTTGGGGATTTCTGATATAGATACAGATTACGATAACTATAAGCATCACACAGATAGTTATGCATTGAGGTATAACTATGAGCGTAATTTCAAGAAAACGTTCCCAGATGATTTATTAGATGATTTTGAATTGGATTTGGTAAATCAAATGAAGACGTTTGACCCTATTAAAGAAATTGAAGGGGCAAAATCATTAATTCAGTTTTTGAAAATTAATAATATTCCTTTTTGTTTTGCCACAGGAGCATTGCCAAAACCTGCTATGATTAAACTCGATCAATGTGGGATATGGTATGATGAAGAATTGTTAGCAACTTCAAAAACACATGAATCAAGAGAGGGTTTTGTGGTAGAGGCAATAAAAAAAGCAAAAGTTTTTTATAATAAAGAGAATTTTAATCGAGTCATATCAGTGGGTGATGGTGTTTGGGATTTAAAAACAGCTCAAAATTTATCTATTGATTTTGTTGGTATTGGTGATAAGAATAGAGAAAAACTTATACAGAACGGTGCAGAGAAATGTTTTTCTAATCTTATAGAATTTAAAGATTCGTTAGTTTAGTTTTACGCTTATCCGTAAGGTTTCCCAAGATAATTCCATCTATATGACACCGCTGCTATCATCAGCCACTCAAAGAGTTCATTAACGTAACGTCTGTTGAATTTATAACAGAATTCATTAAGATAGTTCTGAAGAAAATCATCATCTATTCTATGGTGCAGATCCAAGAATAATCGTTTTGCATTGCTTATAGCGGTATGTACCCAAGGCAACACTTTTACAATATCTTTCTTTGGAATAACTCTGGACTCAACTTCAAAGTTCTTTTCTAAATCCACATAACTTGTAGATTTGTCAGATACTATTTTTGTGTTTTTCTCTACCGTATCGGTTATGCATTGCTTCTTTAAAGATTCAACAACCTTCATTTTTAAATATCCTACCTTTTTCTTGTTGCCATGTTTTTTTGGGTCATAGTCATCCCCAGCCTCTTTGGATTCCAAACTCACAATGGACTACCTAATAAATTTGGGACTATTTTCTCAAGCCACTTTTTTATTATTTTTCCAATGAGTTTAGTAAAACAACTATTAAGAATGCACAGTCAAGGAAAAGGGGTCAAAACTATTGCCCGCAGCTTGCAGAT